>NZ_FPJC01000024.1:0-91624 GCF_900119265.1 Pseudomonas sp. NFACC04-2 | reverse complement strand
AAAGTTTCGCTTCGGAAACCTCAACAACTTCAACCACTTGCGCTTCCGATCTCTCGTTAGCGGGAGGCGAATTCTACAGCGTTACTCGCTGCTGTCAACACCTCTTTTTCACCGCTTTCGACCGAGAAGATCGAACCGCCGATAGAGCCAAACAACACCGCCCTACCTGCTCCTTCCGGACTTCGATGAACTGAAGCCCTGCACCTTCGAAACCTACTTAACTCGTTGAATCTCAAGGAGTTTTCCGTTTCGACTGCGCCGGAAGTGGGGCGAATTATAGACTTCCAGAATCTGCCGTCAACCCTTAATTTCGCTTTTCTATCAATAAGTTGCGCAGCACCGACTAACCTGTTGGCTTTTGCCCTTTAACCACCCTCCTCTATATAGAAGAGAAGACTCACAGGACCCCAGCCTCTCTGAACGCCAGCACCGCAGCCTCGTCCAACCCCAACACTCGCTGCAGCACCTCCAACGTATGCTCTCCTAATAAAGGAGGCGCATGGCGATACTCCACCGGCGTTTCGGACAGTCGAATCGGACTGGCCACCTGTGGCACTTTACCGGCCAGCAGGTGAGGCAATTCCATCGCCAACCCACGAGCCTGTACCTGAGGATCGGCAAACACCTGGGCCAGGTCGTTGATGGGCCCACACGGCACACCAGCCTGCTCCAACTGAGTCACCCATTCAGCGGTGGTCTTGAACACCGTCGCCTGGCGAATCAACGGAATCAATACCGCCCGGTTCGCCACCCGTACCTTGTTAGTGGCAAAACGCGGATCATCAGCCCACTGCGGTTGACCAGCAACCTCAGCGAACTTTCGGAACTGGCCGTCATTACCTACCGTCAGGATGAAATCGCCATCAGCCGTAGGAAAATCCTGATAAGGCACGATGTTCGGATGAGCATTACCCAGCCGCTTTGGCGCATTGCCCGTGGTCAGGTAGTTCATCGCCTGGTTGGCCAGGCAAGCCACTTGAACATCCAGCAGGGCCATATCGATGTGCTGCCCGCCACCGGCATGATCACGATGGGCCAACGCCGCCAGAATGGCAGCGGTCGAATACAGCCCCGTGAGGATATCCGTCAGCGCGACCCCCACCTTCACCGGCCCCGCGCCCTCATCGCCTTCAGGGCGACCAGTCAGGCTCATCAAGCCCCCCAGCCCCTGGATCATGAAGTCATACCCGGCGCGCTTGGCGTAAGGACCGGTCTGGCCAAACCCGGTTATCGAGCAATAGATCAATTGCGGATTGATCGACTTTAGCGAGTCATAATCCAAGCCATACGCCGCCAGGCCGCCCACCTTGAAGTTCTCGATCAGGATGTCGGACTTGGCCGCCAGCTCTCGTACCAGCCGCTGCCCCTCCGGCCGCGTGAAGTCGATGGTCACCGACTGTTTGTTGCGATTGGCTGAAAGATAATAAGCCGCCTCGGTCGTGTTCTCGCCTCGGGCATCCTTCAGGAAGGGCGGCCCCCAGGCGCGCGTATCGTCACCATTGCCGGGACGCTCGACCTTGATGACATCTGCCCCCAGGTCAGCCAGGATCTGTCCGGCCCACGGCCCAGCCAATACCCTCGATAAATCCAATACCCGCAGATGCGAAAGCGCGCCCATGACGGTTCTCCAATTAGTAGAACGCCTGGATACCGGTTTGCGCACGCCCCAAAATCAGCGCATGCACATCGTGCGTGCCTTCATAGGTGTTCACGACTTCCAGGTTCACCAGATGACGCGCAATGCCGAACTCATCGGAAATACCGTTGCCGCCCAGCATGTCCCGCGCCATGCGGGCAATATCCAGGGACTTGCCGCAGGAGTTGCGCTTCATGATAGAGGTAATCTCGACCGCCGCCGTCCCCTCATCTTTCATACGCCCCAGACGAAGGCATCCCTGCAGGGCCAGCGTGATTTCAGTTTGCATATCGGCCAGTTTCTTCTGGATCAACTGATTCGCAGCGAGCGGACGACCAAACTGCTGGCGGTCCAGCGTGTACTGGCGTGCGGTATGCCAGCAGAATTCAGCGGCTCCCAGGGCGCCCCAGGAGATGCCGTAGCGCGCCGAGTTCAGACAAGTAAACGGGCCCTTCAGGCCACGGACATCCGGGAAGATGTTCTCCTCCGGAACGAATACGTTGTCCATGACGATTTCGCCAGTGATCGAGGCGCGCAGCCCGACCTTGCCATGAATGGCCGGCGCACTAAGCCCCTTCCAGCCTTTTTCGAGAACGAAGCCGCGGATATCACCGGCGTCGTCCTTACCCCAGACGACAAATACGTCAGCGATCGGGCTGTTGGTGATCCACATCTTGCTGCCCGTCAGGCTGTAGCCGCCTTCCACTTTGCGCGCACGAGTGATCATCGCACCCGGGTCGGAACCATGGTTCGGCTCAGTCAGACCAAAGCAGCCGATCCATTCACCGGACGCCAGCTTCGGCAAATACTTCTGTTTCTGCGCCTCAGTCCCGAATTCGTTGATCGGCACCATGACCAGCGAAGATTGCACGCTCATCATCGAGCGATAACCGGAATCGACCCGTTCTACCTCACGAGCGATCAGGCCATAGCTGACATAGTTCAACCCACTGCCGCCGTACTGTTCAGGAATGGTTGCCCCCAGCAGGCCGACTTCACCCATCTCGCGGAAAATCGCCGGGTCGGTTTTCTCATGACGGAACGCTTCCAACACTCGCGGAGCGAGCTTCTGCTGGGCGAACTGCTCGGCAGTGTCGCGGATCATGCGTTCTTCTTCGGTGAGCTGCTGATCCAGCAACAACGGATCGATCCAGTTGAAGCTCGCTTTACCGGCCATGAAAGAGTCCTCGCCAATTAAATGAAAATCGTGGATTGATCCTAGGCGCGGTTTCCTACAAGGGCAAACGAGGATTACGCACTAATCTGTGCTAATTTCTCACTCCGTAAACGCTACGAACCCCGTTTACATAGGCATTGAGTGAGGCTTACGTACATGCGCCGTAAAATCCCCAGCACCGCCGCGCTGGTCAGTTTCGAGGCTGCCGCGCGCCATGAAAGCTTCACCAAGGCAGCGCAGGAGCTTTCTCTCACGCAAGGCGCTATCTGCCGACAGATTGCCAGCCTGGAGGACTTCCTCAGCGTGGAGCTTTTCCGACGCTCGCGCCGCGGCGTCAAACTGACCGAAGCAGGTCTTTCCTACAGCCGACGCGTTGCCACCCAACTGGATGCCGTCGAGCGCGACACACTTTCAGTGATGGGGCACACCGGTGCGAACGTAATCGAACTGGCCGTGGTGCCGACCTTCGGCACCCAATGGTTGCTGCCACGTCTCAAGGACTTCCAGCAGCAGCACCCGGAAGTCACCGTCAACCTGACCAACCGCACGCGCCCCTTTCTCTTTGCCGATACCGAGTTTGACGCCGCCATCTATTTTGGCGATGCGGACTGGTCCGGTACCGAATCCCACAAGCTGATGGGCGAAAATCCGATGCCGGTATGCAGCCCCGCCCTGCTAGACGGTCGCAAGGGCCTGACACCAGAGGCGATCTCCGAACTGCCCTTGCTCCAGCAGACCACGCGTCCGTATGCGTGGCGCCAGTGGTTCAACGCCCAGAACTTGAATATTGCGCGGGACCTGACAGGGCCGCGTTATGAACTATTCTCCATGCTCGCCCAAGCGGCTATGCACGACATGGGTATCGCGCTGATTCCGCCCTTTTTGATTCAACGCGAATTGGCAGAGAAACGACTGGTCGTGGCCAACCGTAATGCGCTGTCGAGCATCAAGGCCTACTACCTGATGATTCCAGAGCGAAAGGTCGAATCCGCCTCCCTTCGAGCTTTTCGTGACTGGCTCGTGAAACAAGCCAATAGTTATCTTCTTGATTGATAAGGAAAAAATAAAAACCAACCTAGGTAGTCAACTAACAAAAGTCGCTACAGATATAAGTTTATGTCGCATTCAGTCAATCTGTTATCAAGTTCGTGCAGTAGTCTCCAAAGCGTCTAAATACATGGCTTCGAGCCATATCGCGCAACGCATCAGCGCTCATTCATCTGGCCAATGGGAAAAATTGTCAATTTGAACCTGAATCCTTGGAAAGCGCGGCCCACAAGGGCTGTCGATCGATAATTGCGACATTCGGTCACAGGGTGACTTGTAGTTAATTTTCCGTCACCCGTCATAATCCCTTGAAGGGCTGAATTTTCGCCTGCAAAATGCCGCGCCCCGCCTGGTTTGGCGGGATCGTGCTGATCGGCCGCCCCAGCCGCACCATCCGAAGTGCCTGGGTTTACTCAATAAGATCACGCAGGAGATTTGACGTGCACATTGGTGTTCCCCTCGAAACCCAAACGGGTGAAACACGGGTTGCTGCTACCCCGGAAACCATCAAGAAGTTGATCGGCCAAGGCCATAAAGTCACTGTCCAAAGCGGCGCCGGTATCAAGGCCAGCGTTATTGACAGTGCCTATGAGGCAGCGGGCGCAACCATTGGCAGCGCCAGTGATGCATTCGGGGCCGAGCTGATTCTCAAGGTCGTGGCCCCAAGCGACAGCGAACTGACGCTGATCAAGAGCGGCACCGTTCTGGTGGGCATGCTCAATCCGTTCAACAACGAAACCATCGCCAAGCTTGCCGAGCGCGGCATTACCGCTTTCGCCCTTGAAGCCGCGCCACGTACTTCCCGCGCCCAGAGCCTGGATGTGCTGTCGTCCCAAGCGAACATCGCCGGTTACAAAGCCGTGTTGCTGGCCGCTCACTACTATCCGCGCTTCATGCCGATGCTGATGACTGCCGCGGGTACCGTGAAAGCCGCGCGCGTGCTGATTCTCGGCGCAGGCGTGGCCGGGCTGCAGGCGATTGCCACGGCCAAGCGCCTGGGCGCTGTGATCGAGGCTTCGGATGTGCGGCCGGCGGTCAAGGAGCAAATCGAGTCCCTCGGCGCGAAGTTCGTCGATGTGCCTTACGAGACCGACGAAGAACGTGAATGCGCCGTCGGCGTCGGCGGTTACGCCCGGCCGATGCCGGCCAGCTGGATGCAGCGCCAGGCCCAAGCCGTGCACGAGCGCGCCAAACAGGCTGACATCGTTATCACCACCGCACTGATTCCGGGCCGCAAGGCGCCGACGTTGCTGAGCGCCGAAACTGTCGCGCAGATGAAACCCGGCTCGGTGGTCATCGACCTCGCGGCAGCCCAGGGCGGTAACTGCCCGCTGACCGTGGCTGATCAGGTCGTGATCGAGAATGGCGTGACCATTTGCGGCCCGACCAACCTGGCCGGTGAAGTCGCGGCCGACGCTTCGGCGCTGTACGCCCGTAACCTGCTGGACTTCCTGAAGCTGGTCTTCACCAAGGAAGGTCAGTTCGACGTGAACCTGGAAGACGACATCGTCGCCGCGTGCCTGATGTGCCGCGACGGCCAAGTCATCCGCAAAAACGCCTAAGCAGGGATTCAGACAATGGAAGAGCTCATCTCCCCCGGTATCTACAACCTGATCATCTTCGTGCTGGCGATTTATGTCGGTTACCACGTGGTCTGGAACGTAACGCCCGCGCTGCACACGCCGTTGATGGCGGTGACCAACGCCATTTCGGCGATCGTGATCGTCGGCGCCATGCTCGCCGCCGCCCTGACCGTGACCCCTTTGGGCAAGACCATGGGCACCCTCGCCGTGGCCCTGGCCGCGGTGAACGTCTTCGGTGGCTTCCTCGTGACGCGCCGCATGCTTGAGATGTTCAAGAAAAAAGCCCCGAAAGCCGTAAAAGAAGAGGCGCCCAAGTAATGAGCATGAACCTGGTAACGACGCTCTACCTGATCGCGTCGATCTGCTTCATCCAGGCCCTCAAAGGCCTGTCGCACCCCACCACCTCCCGCCGAGGCAACCTGTTTGGGATGCTTGGCATGGCGTTGGCGGTGCTCACTACCGTGGGCCTCATTTATAAGCTCGGTGCTGAGCTGGCTACCGCCGGTATCGGCTACGTCATCGTCGGCCTGCTGGTTGGCGGTACCGCCGGTTCGATCATGGCCAAGCGTGTCGAGATGACCAAGATGCCTGAGCTGGTGGCGTTCATGCACAGCATGATCGGCCTGGCGGCGGTGTTCATCGCGATTGCCGCTGTCGTCGAGCCGCAGTCCCTGGGTATCGTCAAGCAATTGGGTGATTCGATTCCAGCCGGTAACCGTCTGGAACTGTTCCTCGGCGCGGCCATTGGTGCAATCACCTTCTCCGGTTCGGTGATCGCGTTCGGCAAGCTTTCGGGCAAGTACAAGTTCCGCCTGTTCCAGGGCGCACCGGTACAGTTCGGTGGCCAGCACAAGCTCAACCTGATCCTGGGCCTTGCCACGCTGGGCCTGGGCCTGACCTTCATGTTCACTGGCAACCTCGGCGCGTTCGCCTTGATGCTGGCCCTGGCCTTTATCCTGGGTGTGCTGATCATCATCCCGATCGGCGGCGCGGACATGCCGGTGGTGGTGTCGATGCTCAACAGCTATTCCGGCTGGGCCGCAGCGGGTATCGGCTTCTCGCTAAACAACTCGATGCTGATCATTGCCGGTTCGCTGGTGGGCTCGAGCGGTGCGATCCTCTCGTACATCATGTGCAAGGCGATGAACCGTTCGTTCTTCAACGTACTGCTCGGCGGTTTCGGCAACACAGCAGATGCTGCTGGCCCGGCAGGCTCCAAAGAAGCCCGTCCGGTGAAGTCCGGCTCTGCAGACGATGCCACTTTCCTGCTGACCAACGCCGATACGGTGATCATCGTGCCAGGCTATGGCCTGGCGGTGGCCCGGGCGCAGCACGCGCTTAAAGAGCTGACCGAGAAGTTGACCCACCACGGGGTGACCGTCAAATACGCGATCCACCCGGTGGCCGGTCGCATGCCCGGGCACATGAACGTCCTGCTGGCCGAGGCCGAAGTGCCTTACGATCAGGTGTTCGAGATGGAGGACATCAACTCCGAGTTCGGCCAGGCCGACGTGGTGCTGGTGCTGGGCGCCAACGACGTGGTCAACCCCGCGGCGAAGAACGATCCGAAGTCGCCGATTGCCGGCATGCCGATCCTCGAAGCGTTCAAGGCCAAGACCATCATTGTCAACAAACGCTCGATGGCCAGCGGCTATGCGGGCCTGGACAACGAGCTGTTCTATCTCGACAAGACCATGATGGTGTTCGGTGACGCCAAGAAGGTCATCGAAGACATGGTCAAAGCGGTGGAATAACCTTCGCCGCTTCACCCAAAACGCCCCGACCTGTCGGGGCGTTTTGATTTGCATCAAGGCAAAATATTACCGATCCGGTAATGATGTTTTGTCCGAAACGCCCGTAATAGACGCCTGAAATGCGACCTTTGTAGCGGGTCGGGCACAGCGCTAATTCACTAGACTGCGCATCTTGCTTTCCAGCCCGAGATAACCACCTATGTACCGTGATCGCATCCGCTTGCCTTCGTTATTGAATAAAGTGATGAGCGCTGCCGACGCAGCCTTGTTGATTCAGGACGGCATGACCGTCGGCATGAGCGGCTTTACCCGCGCCGGAGAAGCGAAAGCAGTGCCCCACGCCCTGGCTGAACGCGCCAAGATCACCCCGTTGAAGATCAGCCTGATGACCGGTGCAAGCCTGGGCAATGACCTCGACAAGGAGCTCACCGAAGCCGGTGTACTTGCGCGGCGCATGCCGTTCCAAGTCGACAGCACGCTGCGCAAGGCGATCAACGCAGGCGAGGTGATGTTCATCGATCAACATCTCTCGGAAACTGTCGAGCAACTGCGCAACGGCCAGCTCAAACTGCCCGATATCGCCGTGATCGAAGCCGTGGCCATTACCGAGCAAGGACATATCGTACCCACCACATCGGTGGGTAACTCAGCCAGCTTCGCCATTTTCGCCCGACAAGTGATCATCGAAATCAATCTGGCTCACAACCCGAATCTGGAAGGGCTGCACGACATCTATATCCCGACCTATCGCCCCACCCGTACACCTATCCCTCTGGTGAAAGTCGACGACCGTATTGGCAGCCCCGCCATTGCGATCCCGCCGGAAAAAATCGTCGCCATTGTCATTACCAACCAAGGGGACTCGCCTTCGACCGTCGCGCCACCGGACAGCGACACCCAGGCCATTGCGGATCACCTGATCGATTTCTTCAAGCAGGAGGTTTCGGCCGGACGCATGACCAACAAGCTAGGGCCGTTGCAGGCTGGGATCGGCAACATCGCCAATGCCGTGATGTGCGGACTGATCGATTCCCCGTTCGAAGACCTGACCATGTATTCCGAGGTTTTGCAGGACTCGACATTTGACCTGATCGACGCCGGCAAGCTGAGTTTCGCCTCCGGCAGTTCGATCACGCTGTCGGGTCGACGTAATGCCGACGTGTTTGGAAACCTGGAAAGGTACAAGGACAAACTGGTCCTGCGCCCACAGGAAATCTCCAACCATCCCGAGGTCGTACGTCGCCTGGGCATCATTGCTATCAATACCGCACTGGAGTTCGACCTATACGGCAACGTCAACTCCACTCATGTCTGCGGCACGCGGATGATGAATGGCATCGGCGGCTCGGGGGATTTCGCCCGCAATGCTCACCTGGCGATTTTCGTCACCAAGTCGATTGCCAAGGGTGGGGCCATTTCCAGTGTCGTGCCGATGGTCAGCCATGTGGACCATACCGAACATGACGTCGACATCCTGGTGACCGAGATCGGTCTGGCCGACCTGCGGGGCCTGGCGCCAAGGGAACGCGCGCGAGTGATCATCGACAATTGCGTGCACCCCACCTACCGCCAGGCCTTGAATGAGTATTTCGACGCCGCGTGCGCCGTGGGCGGACATACCCCGCATATTCTGCGCGACGCACTGAGTTGGCACCTGAACCTCGAAGAAACCGGATGCATGTTGGCCGTCTGATACAGCTGGATCACCGCTATCGCAAATACAGTTTTGGTTGAGGGCCCTCACACGCGCCTAAACCGGCAAAAACTGTACTGCTGTACCGGTGTTTTCTTACAGTCTTTTCCCACAAAACATCCAGCATCATGCAAAAACGCACTAATATTGTGCAGACAGGTACAGTTGCCTCAATATCGACCAGTACACCGCTCTTTAACAGTTAACTGGTCTCTCACAATACAGGTGAACTGTATCTAGAGAGACTCGCCAAACGAGAGGATCATGGGCACCAGTCAAACCACTACCTAATCCCGCCACAAGCGGAAGGATGTCAACCATGGAACGTACACTCAGTTCCGAGCTGTTTTTCGAAGACAAAGCTGAAAAAAACCAGGCTTCCCTGCCTCTTCGCGTTATCGCCAACCTGATGTTGTGGCAGCGCCGCATCGCCAGCCGTCACCAACTGGCTCGTCTGGATTCGCGCCTGCTGGCTGATGCCGGTATCAGCGAAGCACAACGCTACGAAGAGCTGAGCAAGCCGTTCTGGCGCTAACTCAGCGTCGCTGGCCCTGACCCACCGGGTCCACCGCCAGCACCGAATTGAACACACAAGACCCGTCGCGGGTAACCGCGACGGGTCTTGTCGTTTCCGGGCCTGATTTTGACGAAAGCCTTGGAGCCATAACAGTTTAAACAATACATAAAATGTACCAGTACAGTAAGCCGACACCCTGCAGTCAATGACTGTCGCAAGGGCTGTCAGCCAACGCGTTCCTGCCCTAATATCGAAGCGAACGTGGCGAAGCGAGTCGAGCATGCGTCTCCTCTTCCAGCTACACGCACCGGCATCACCCCATCATTCAAGGAGTTTCATCATGATCCGTCTTCGCCTGCTCAGCACCGTTGCCCTGCTGGCCGTAGCCGCCCATTCCAACGCCAGCAGCTTCATCGTCACCACCGACTCCATCGTCGGAGCACTCAAGGCCACCTCCGACGTGACCTCCGATGCAACCTCATCCCTGCGTGACAACAAAATCGTTCAAGCCGCCCGTGATGACGCCGCCAGCTTCGTAGCCAGCGAAGGCGCCATCCGTGGTGTGAAACTGGAAAGTGCCCTGGATTACATCCGCCAGCAGGCACCGCAGCTCAATGCCACCGATGCGCAATTGGCCCAGGCCATCCTGGTGATCTGATGCAACATGAAACATCGGGCACCAAATGGTGTTCCGATGTTTCAGCGCTGGCTCTGGCCCGCAGGTTTGCGCTAGCCTTCAAACTCGCCATCAACCGTCGAGTCCCATGCGTTTCTACTCAGATCTGTTCATCGCGTCTTTCTTCATCGTTTCTTGCTGGTCTGCTCCGGCCCATGCCTTCGATGTGTCCACCCAGCAAGTGGTGGTCAGCGGCTATGCCACGAGCATGGTGACCTCCGCGCCCTTCGACCATAAACTGATCGTCGCCGCTCACGATGACGCTGCGGCATTCGTCGCCAGCGACGGGAAACTGCGAGGTGCACAACTGGAATCGGCCCTGGATTACCTGCGCCGGACCCAACCAAAACTTCACGTCAGCGACCTTGAACTGGCACAGGCAATTCTCGTCCAATAGTTATCCTTATTTTTCCGGAGTCGTTCCATGCGTAGCCCGCTGATTGCTGCCGCCTTAGGCCTGCTGGTGTTGGCCGATGTGGCCCAGGCACATACCCTGGTAGCCACCAGTAACATCATCGTTCGCGCTTCCCAGCGCACGATCGATTTCACTTCCGACACCACCACGTCCATCCGTGATTCGAAAATCGTCCGCGAAGCCCATGACGATGCAGCCAGTTTTGTCGCCAGCAATGGTGAAATTCGTGGTGCTCATCTCGAGGCCGCCTTCGACACCTTGCGCACCCGCGTGCCGGAAGCCCGCGACGCCAGTGACCAGGTTCTCGCCGAAGCCATCCTCGCATTGTGAGGCGGTTCGCCGCCTGGCTGGCGGCCGGGGTCTTGCTGCTCACGGGCAGCATGGCCCAGGCCGGCCTGCAATTGCACCTCAACGTCGACGGGTTGAGCCCGGCGCAACAGCAGGCCAGCCAGGCGCTGCTCGATGAAGCCATGCAGGCCCTGCCGCCGCGCTTCATTGAGCGGCTGGACCGGCGCATCGATGTCGGCTGGACCGACCAGATGCCCGCCAATGCCTACGGCCAGGCCTCGCTGGTGTCGCAACTGGACCTCAATAGCAACCTGCTCGACAGCCTTGTCGACGGCAGCGCCGCGACGCAAAAGACCCATCGCCCCCACGGCACCGTGCGCAGGGAAATGCTCGCCACGGTCCTGCACGAACTGACCCACATCTATGACCGCTCGCGTCTATGGCCAGAGGCCGAGCGCGCACTGATCCAGCGTTGCACTCGACGCAACAGCAGCGCCGGGTTGATCGGTCTTCCCGATGAATGCCGGGGCCAGAACGACCGCCGCTTCACCCTCAGCGATGATCCTCGTTTGTTGGACCTCGCCGGCTGGCCACAATACGTCGGCCGTCGCGGTGAACGGGAACAGCACAACCGCCAGGTCGCCCGCAGCCCGGATCTCTATGAAACGAGCAGCCCCAAGGAGTTCGTCGCGGTCAACATGGAGTACTTTCTCCTGGACTCCAGCTATGCCTGCCGACGCCCCGCCCTATATCGCTATTACCAGGAACACTTCGGATGGGCCCCCGCCGCCAAGGACACCTGCGCCCAATCGTTCGCCTTCCTCAACGCCGGAAACGACTTCGCCAAGACACCGCTGGGCAAGGTCGATCCAGAACGGGTCTATGCCATCGATTACCTGCTGGCCGAGGCCAATCAGAACTGGGTGAGCCGCTGGGGCCACAGCATGCTCCGGCTGGTGATCTGCGCACCGGGCCGCCCACGTGGCCCGGACTGCCGACTGGATCTGGACCAACACCTGGTGCTGTCATACCGCGCCTTCGTGGGCGATGTGCAGTTGTCGAGCTGGGACGGGCTGGTCGGCAAATACCCGTCGCGCCTGTTTGTATTGCCGTTGGCCCAGGTGATCGATGAATACACCAAGACCGAACTGCGCAGCCTGGCATCGGTGCCGCTGAACCTGTCGCGCACCGAGATCGAGGAAACGGTCGAGCACGCAGCCGAAATGCACTGGAGCTACGACGGCAACTATTACTTCCTGTCCAATAACTGCGCCGTGGAGAGCTTGAAACTATTGCGCAGCGGCAGCAATAACGAGCAACTCAAGGGCCTGGACAGCATCATGCCCAACGGCCTGCTGGAGGTACTCAAGGGCCGGGGCCTGGCGGATACCAGCGTGCTGGATGATCCCAGGGAAGCCTTGCGGCTGGGCTACCGCTTCGACTCATTCCGCGAGCGATACCAGGCGATGTTCGATGTGCTGAAGAAATATCTGCCGATCAAGCAACAAACGGTGGAAGACTGGCTGGCCCTGGACGCCGCCGAACGCCGCGTCTGGTTCGAACAGGCCGACCTGCGTACCAGCGCGGCGTTGTTGCTGCTGGAACAAGCCAGTTATCGCCGACAATTGTTGTTGGCGCAGGATGAAGTCAAACAGCGCTACCTCGGCGCCCGTGAATTGCAGAACGGTGGGATGGAAAGGGCTAATGCGACGCTGCAGCAGATCCTCGCCAACAGCGGTTTCCTGAGCCGTCCGGCCGAACTGTTGGGCAGCAGCGGCTACGGCTTGCCGCAACCCAGCGAGTGGCAACGCTTGGAATCGGAAAGCAGCTTACGGCAGAAACAACTGCAAACACTGACAGGCGACCTGGACAAGGAAGTCCGGGCATTGCTCGAGCCTGGCCGCGCGGCTGAAATTGCAGCGAGCGAGGCCAATGTGAAAGAGATCGGCGAGCACCTGCGCAAACTGCACAAGGCCGGAGGCGGGTTGGAGTTGCCTTGACCCTGCAAAGAGCAGCTCCAACACTGCTCCTGGTGGAATAAAAAAGGGTTCAGAACCCGGTTCTGAACCCTTTTTTGTGGCTGTCAGTTGAATCAAATCAGCTGAGACGCGCCTTGCGCACACCATCGGCCAAGGCGGCACACAAGCTCAACACCCCATCAATTGCCTGTTCCGACGTTTCGGCGCTGGCGATATGGTCGATCAGCGCCGAGCCCACCACCACCCCATCGGCCAATCGTGCGATAGCGGCAGCCTGCTCCGGCGTACGAATACCGAAACCAATGCTGATGGGCAGATCGGTATGGCGACGCAGACGCGCCACGGCCTCTTCCACATGCTCCAGCGTTGCGGCACCGGCACCGGTCACGCCCGCCACCGACACGTAGTACACAAAACCCGAACTGCCGTTAAGCACCGTCGGCAAACGCACATCGTCGGTGGTCGGCGTCGTAAGGCGGATGAAATCCAGGCCAGCCGCCTGGGCCGGTTCGCACAGTTCGCTGTTGTGCTCGGGCGGCATGTCCACAACGATCAGGCCATCGACACCGCAATCCAGCGCTTCGCCGATGAAACGCTGCACGCCATAACGGTGGATCGGGTTGAAGTAGCCCATCAGCACCAGCGGCGTCTGGGTATTGTCCTTACGGAACTCGCGAACCATCTGCAGGGTTTTCGCCAGGTTCTGCTGGGCGCCCAAGGCACGAATATTCGCCAACTGGATCGCCGGGCCGTCGGCCATCGGGTCAGTGAACGGCATGCCCAACTCGATCACGTCGGCACCGGCCGCCGGCAGCCCCTTGAGAATCGCCAGCGACGTGTCGTAGTTCGGGTCGCCGGCCGTGACGAAAGTGACCAGGGCGGCGCGGTTCTGTTCCTTGAGTTCGGCAAAACGGGTTTGCAGGCGGCTCATCAGTGTTTCTCCTGCTGGGACTGTTCCATGTGGTGCATCACGGTTTGCATGTCTTTGTCGCCGCGGCCGGACAGGTTGACCACCATCAGGTGATCTTTCGGCAGGTTGGGTGCGCGCTTGAACACTTCCGCCAGGGCATGGGCGCTTTCCAGTGCAGGAATGATCCCTTCCAAGCGACAGCATTTGTGAAAGGCTTCCAGGGCTTCGGCGTCGGTCACCGAGGTGTACTGGACGCGACCAATGTCGTGCAACCAGGCATGTTCCGGGCCGATACCGGGGTAGTCGAGACCCGCGGAAATCGAATGGGCATCGATGATCTGGCCGTCGTCGTCCTGCAACAGGAAGGTGCGGTTGCCGTGCAGTACACCCGGAACGCCACCGTTCAGGCTCGCCGCATGCTTACCGGTCTCGATGCCATAACCGGCGGCTTCGACGCCGATGATCTCGACACTCTTGTCGTCCAGGAACGGGTGGAACAGGCCCATGGCGTTGGAGCCGCCGCCGATGCATGCCACCAGGCTATCCGGCAGGCGACCTTCCTGGGCTTGCAGTTGATCGCGGGTTTCCTTGCCGATCACGGCCTGGAAGTCGCGCACCATGGCCGGATACGGATGCGGGCCAGCCACGGTGCCGATCAGGTAGAACGTGCTGTCGACGTTGGTGACCCAGTCGCGCAGGGCCTCGTTCATTGCGTCCTTCAGCGTGCCGGTACCGGCGACCACCGGGATCACTTCGGCACCCAGCAGCTTCATGCGGAACACGTTGGCCTGCTGGCGCTCGATGTCGGTGGTGCCCATGTAGATCACGCAATCCAGGCCGAAACGCGCGGCCACGGTGGCGGTGGCCACGCCGTGCATGCCGGCGCCGGTCTCGGCGATGATGCGTTTCTTGCCCATGCGTCGCGCCAGCAAGATCTGGCCGATGCAGTTGTTGATCTTGTGCGCACCGGTGTGGTTCAGCTCTTCACGCTTGAGGTAGATCTTGGCGCCGCCGCAATATTCGGTCAGGCGCTCGGCGAAGTAGAGCGGGCTTGGGCGACCGACGTAGTCACGTTGGAAGTAGGCCAATTCCTCAATGAAGGCCGGATCTTCCTTCGCCACTTCGTATTCACGGGCCAGATCAAGGATCAGCGGCATCAGGGTCTCGGCCACATAGCGGCCGCCGAATGCACCGAACAGGCCGTTGGCGTCGGGGCCGCTGCGCAGGTTGAAAGAGGTCGTAGGCTGGGTCATCGGGCGCTCCAGGCAAATGCGTTGAAAGACTATGAGGCTCACTCTACCCCTGACATCCCCCAGTGAAAACCGATAAGATCGCCACAACCTGTCAGGAAAACTCACAGATAAAATGAGCCACGATCTTCCTCCTCTCAACGCCTTGCGCGCCTTCGAGGCTACTGCCCGTCTGAACAGCGTAAGCCAGGCGGCCGAACAGTTGCATGTCACCCATGGGGCCGTGAGTCGACAGCTGAAGGTGCTGGAAGAGCATTTGGGCGTCAGCTTGTTCATCAAGGACGGGCGCGGCCTGAAACTCACAGATGCCGGCTTGCGCCTGCGGGACGTCAGCGCCGATGCGTTCGAGCGGTTGCGCGGTGTTTGCGCGGAGCTGATGCAAAGTACGGCAGATGCCCCGTTTGTCCTGGGCTGCTCGGGAAGCCTGCTGGCACGCTGGTTCATTCCGCGCCTGGGCAGGCTCAACGCCGAGCTGCCGGATTTGCGCCTGCACTTGTCCGCTGGCGAAGGCGACCTGGACCCCAGGCGACCGGGGCTGGATGCCTTGCTGGTATTCGCCGAGCCGCCGTGGCCAGCCGACATGCAGGTGTACGAACTGGTGAGCGAGCGGATCGGCCCGGTGATGAGCCCTCACTACGCCGGATTCGCCCGCTTGCAAGCTGCACCGGCCAGCGCGCTGCTGGACGAGCCGTTGCTGCACACCACGTCCCGCCCTCAGGCTTGGCCGACCTGGGCACGACAAAACGCCCTGGAACCCCAGGCACTGAAGTTCGGGCAAGGATTCGAGCATTTGTATTATTTGCTGGAGGCCGCCGTAGCGGGGCTAGGCGTGGCGATCGCGCCCGAGCCGCTGGTGGCCGAGGACGTACGCGCCGGTCGCCTGGTCGCGCCGTGGGGCTTCGATGAAACCGCGGCGCGACTGGCGTTGTGGCTGCCCAAGCGCGCCGCAGACGGGCGCGCTCGGCAATTGGCCCAGTGGCTCAGGCATGAGCTGAGCCAACCGACTCAGTCACCGCGCTTGCACAGCAGGTAAGCAGCCAGCAGACCCAACGCACCGACCGCGACACCGGCCGTGGTCCATGGGTGTTCCTGCGCGTAGTCGCGTGTGGCGATCCCGGTCTCACGGGTTTTCACCTTGACTTCTTCATAGGCGTCGCTGAGCAGATGACGAGAATGTTTCAGCGCGTTCTCGGCATTGGCCTTGAGCGACTTGAGGGTCTTACGCGACTCGTCCGAAGCGTCGTCCTTCAGGCTTTCCAACGACTTGAGCAGACTCTCGATCTCCGCTTCCATGCTTTGCAACGAGGCTTTGCGTAACGAATTGCTGGCCATGGTGGCTCTCTCCTGCAGTGGTTGAGTGGCGTGTGTGAATTGGGACTCCGGTCGTTTCTGAAAGTGCAGTAAATCTGAACTTCAGCGCGCGAACGACGACACACGTAAGGCGAAAAATCGCTGCTAGGCTGTTAAACACAACCGAGGAGAATCCCCATGAGTGATCATCACACTTACAAAAAAGTCGAGCTGGTCGGCTCGTCTCCCACCAGCATTGAAGACGCCATCAACAACGCCTTGGCCGAGGCCAGCAAAAGCCTCAAGCATCTGGAATGGTTCGAAGTGACGGAAACCCGCGGCCACATCGAAAATGGCCGGGCCGCGCACTTTCAGGTGACCATCAAAGTCGGGTTCCGGATAGCCAATAGCTGAGGTTCTTTTGAACTTGCACGCTGGCGGAGTGCCATAGGGAGTGGCGATGCGCTATGGTCTGCGCATTACGTTTTCCAATACCTGCCCTATTTGATCCGACCAAGGAGTGCGAGCGATGAAAAAGTTGATGGTGGCCCTGGGTTTGCTGAGCCTTGCCGGTGGTGCGTTTGCGGCCGGTATGCCCTGCGAAGAGCTGAAAAGCGAAATCGCAGCGAAGCTGGACGCCAAGGGCGTGTCAGGTTATTCGCTGGAAATCGTCGATAAAGGCGCAGCGACTGGCGGAAAAGTCGTCGGCACCTGTGAGGGCGGTACGAAAGAAATCATCTATAAAAAGTGATTCTTTCGAACATCAAAGCCGACGCATTGCGTCGGCTTTTTCATGGGCGTCATTCAGCCTTTCATGACCTGCGCCAGCAACTCGTAGGAGTGTAAACGATCGGCGTGTTCGTACAGGTCACTGGTGAAAATCAGCTCATCGGCCTGGGTTTGCTCGATCAATACTTGCAGCTTGGCGCGAATCTTCTGCGGGCCGCCGACCATGGCCAGGCCCAGGAAATCGCCAACCGCCTCTTTCTCATGGGGCAACCACAGACCGTTCATGGTTTCCACCGGCGGACGCTGCACCAGACTCTGGCCACGCATCAGCGCCAGGATCCGCTGGTACACCGACGTTGCCAGGTATTCGGCCTGTTCATCGGTATCCGCCGCTACCAGCGGCACGCCGAGCATCACATAAGGCTTGTCGAGCACCGCCGACGGCTTGAAGTGGTTACGGTAGATGCGAATCGCCTCGTGCATAAAGCGCGGTGCGAAATGGGAGGCGAATGCGTAGGGCAAACCGCGCTCACCGGCCAATTGCGCACTGAACAGGCTCGAACCCAGCAGCCATACCGGCACGTTGGTCCCGGTGCCTGGCATGGCGATGATGCGTTGATCCGGGGTACGCGGGCCGAGATAGCGCATCAGTTCGGCCACGTCCTCGGGAAAATCGTCCGCGCTGCCGGAACGCTCGCGACGCAGCGCCCGGGCGGTCATCTGGTCGGAGCCTGGTGCACGTCCCAGCCCCAAATCGATTCGACCCGGGTAAAGGCTTTCCAGCGTGCCGAACTGTTCGGCAATGATCAACGGTGCGTGATTGGGCAGCATGACACCGCCGGAACCGACGCGAATGGTCGAAGTGCCTCCCGCCAGATAACCCAGCAGCACCGCCGTCGCTGAACTGGCGATACCGTCCATGTTGTGGTGCTCGGCTACCCAGAAGCGGGTGTAGCCGTATTTTTCCACGTGCTGCGCCAGGTCCAGCGAGTTGCGCAAGGACTGGGCGGCATTGCCATCGGCGCGGACAGGCACCAGATCGAGGGTTGAGAATTTCACGTCGGACAGCTGTTTCATGGGCCGGGATCTCCAACGGCGTTCCGGGCTTTTCCTATGGGCAAAAGCCTGCCGTTTCTATAGGTGTGTTCCATGCAATGTGGGCATATACCCGAGTTTCAATAGCAGCGACGAAATTTCCTACTAAATTCGTCGGCTAATCGACAGGGTGAACTTTTACGGACGGTCTATCCTCACAACCCAGACAGCTAAAAAACACACAGGCGCGGCTTTCGCGCCGAATCTTCAGGAGGCAGACATGGCTATCATCAAGAAAGCATCGGCTCATTGGGAAGGTGACCTGAAAACCGGTATCGGCTCCATCTCCACGGAAACCGGTGTGTTGCGCGAAGCGCCCTATGGCTTCAAGGCACGATTCGAAGGCGGTAAGGGGACCAACCCCGAGGAGTTGATCGGCGCGGCCCATGCCGGCTGCTTTTCCATGGCCTTTTCGATGATCCTCGGCGATGCCGGGCTCAAGGCCGACAGCATCGACACCAACGCCGAAGTGACCCTGGACCAGGTCGAGGGCGGTTTTGCGATCACGGCGGTCAAGCTGGTGCTCAAGGCGAAAATCCCCGGTGCCAGCCAGGCGCAATTCGACGAGCTGAGCAAGAAGGCCAAGGAAGGGTGTCCGGTTTCCAAGGTGCTGAACGCTCAGATCACCCTGGATGCAACGCTGGTGAGCTGACGCATGAAAGGATCGCAGCCTTCGCTGGCGCTGCCGAAGGCTGCGATTTTATTGAAGGCGGTCGAGCTGTTTACCCTGGCACAATTATGATCGAATGAAGCCCGCAGTTTCAGCGCACAGGCAGTGCGCGCTGCCATGAGGAATTCGAACATGAAACGATCAGCCCTGATGGTCATCGGCTGCGCATTCGCTGCATCAGCCCTTGCCGCCCCCAAATCCTGTGAAGAGCTGAAAGCGGAAATCGAAGCGAAGATCCAGGCAAATAACGTGTCGTCTTACACACTGGAAATCGTCACGAATGACGAAGTCCACGACCAGAACATGGTAGTGGGCACTTGCGAAAACGGCACCAAGAAAATCATTTACCAGAAGAACGACCGCTAGGGCGTCCTACGGAACGCAGTTGACTTGTCGCTCTTCGGCCACGATTTGACGCTTGGCGTCATAGAGCCGGGCGCTGGGTGTGAATGCCAGGTTGCGAGCCTCCAGCCGATAGCGTTGGCCGGCTTCGAAATGGTCGTAACGCACGAGCATGTAGCACAGCCGTTCTTGCGGTTCGGCTTGCATGCCCAGGCCACCGCCACTGAACACTTCGAAGTCGAAGCGCACTTTCAATTCGTGGCTGCCCGGGGAAACCTGAAAGATCCGTCCGTCTCGCAATCGCTGGCCGTCCAGGCTTTCAGCCATCAGCATTTTGCCGCCCGGCATGGGGGTCGCGAAATCAACCCACGCCATGTTCGGGTCGACCTGGGGCAGCGGGCTCGTTGCACAACCGCTCATGGAAACCAGGGCCAGTAACAGCAGGGATAAGCGCATCGTGAGTTTCCTTAAAACCGGACACTGAGCATAGCGCCAATCACGTTTGTTGGCAGCCCGCCGGCGTACCTTGCCCCACCACTTTGCGCTGCTGATCGTACAGCTTGGCCCATGGTCGGAAACCAATGCTACCGGCCTGTAGCTGGTAACGCTGGCCGGCGTTGAAGTCCTTGAATTTCAGGTTCAACCGGCAATCGCGCCACAGCGGCTCGGCATCCGGGCCGATGTTGCCGGGCTCGACGGCAAATTGATAACGCACCGTTAGCTCATGGCTGCCGGGTTGCACTTCGAAATAACGTCGGTCAATGGACATCTTGTCATCGACTTCCAGCGCTTGTAGCGCGGTGTCCTGCTGGTTTCCCAGGTCGATCCACGCTTGGGATGGATCCGGGTCAGGCAAGCCGGCACAACCGGTCAGCAGCAACAGGCCACTCGTCAGCATCAACACGCGCATAGCGAAGCTCCAGGCAAGCGAGATAGTCTTGTGGGCAGACTTCCCAGGGTGATTCCAATTGATCAGGCCGCGTTCAAGCCGTCGGTTACTCGACCGTGTTTTCCAGATTTTGTTTCCAGGCCTCCTGCTTTTGTTACTGAACGGTTGCAGTAGCGCCGGTTATTACAGCCAGCTCGTCGGCGGGCAACTGCGGTTGTTGCAGGCCCGGGAGCCTATCGACCAGGTCATTGCCGACCCCGCTCGCGATACCCGACTCAAGGCACACCTGGCCCAGGCGCGCGAGGCACGGGCGTTTGCCAGCGATCACCTGCATTTACCGGACAATCGAAGCTATCGCCTGTACGCCGACATTGGCCGGCCATTCGTCGTCTGGAATGTCTTCGCCACGCCAGAGTTTTCCCTGGCGCCGCAGAATCATTGCTTTCCCATTGCCGGTTGCGTGGCTTATCGCGGTTATTACAGCCAGGGCGCGGCCCGTGGCGAGGCCGCGCTGCAGCGCTTGCAGGGCATGGACGTGGCGATTGGCGGTGTAGAGGCCTATTCGACGCTGGGCTGGTTCAACGATCCGATCCTGAGCTCGATGATGCACTGGGGCGACGAACGCCTGGCGACGCTGATCTTTCATGAACTGGCGCACCAGCGGTTTTATGTGCAGGACGACACCGAATTCAATGAGTCCTTCGCCACCTTCGTTGAACAGGAAGGCACCCGGCAATGGCGTGCCAGTCGTGGGCTGGCGCCGGATAACGGCAAGCAGGTGCGCCAGCGCGACCAATTCATCCAACTGATCCTCGACACCCGCCAGCGCCTGGAAACCCTCTACGTCCAGCCCCTGACGGCCGAACAGATGCGCCAACGCAAAGCGGCGGAGTTCGAGCGCCTGCGTGCCGATTATGTGCAAATGCGCGACACCCAGTGGGCAGGCGACAAACGCTACGACGCCTGGGTCTACGCGCCACTGAACAATGCGCGATTATTGCCGTTCGGGCTGTACGACCAGTGGGTGCCGGCGTTTGCGGCGCTGTTCAGGCGGGAGGGCGGTGATTGGGCTGCCTTTTATGCGGCGGTGGAAAAGCTGGGCGAATTGCCGATCGAAGCGCGCAAAGCGGCCTTGAAGGTCTTGGCGCAGCCGAAGACTTCCGCTGACTAGGCGCATGTCATCGCGAGCAAGCTCGCTCCCACATTGGAACTGCGTCAAGCCTGATGGCATGCACAGCGACGAACAAGTGTGGGAGCGAGCTTGCTCGCGATGACGACAGTACCGACACCATTGACGCAAGCTGATCCACCGCTATGGCGAGCAAGCTCCATACATTGGATGCCTGGCCACAGCCAGCAACCCCGCACAAAAAAGGGCATACCGATTCATCGGTATGCCCTTTTGATTGCCGCTTTCTTCCCCCGGCCGAGGTACTCGTAGCAATTATGGGTTGACGCTTTCTTTCAAGGACTTGCCTGGTTTGAAGGCAACGGTGTTGCTGGCCTTGATCTTCACCGGCTCACCGGTCTGTGGGTTTTTGCCAGTGCGGGCGCCGCGGTGGCGTTGCAGGAAAGTGCCGAAGCCCACCAGGGTAACGCTGTCCTTGCGGTGCAGGGCGCCGGTGATTTCTTCCAGGACGGCGTTGAGGACGCGGTTGGCTTGTTCTTTGGTGAGGTCTGCTTTTTCCGCGATAGCGGCGGCGAGTTCTGGTTTACGCATGAATGAAGCCCCTTTGACGGTTTTTTTGTTGTTATGTCCGTGCTGTTCTCTTTGGAACAGCCCCTAAGGCGCCGCAGGCTCTACTCTGCGGCAGACGGAAGTGAGGATGGCACGGTGCCGAAAACGGCGCCAGTGTCCGGGCGACCTTTGTGGGACCAAAAGTAGGGTTTTTGCGACAGAACGACCAGTATTTACGCCAGCAGGGCCGGAAGCTCCTTGTTCAGCCCCAGTTTCTCCATCACCGCCGTGCCTGTCAGGGCGTAGCCCAACAGGTTGCCTTGAGCGTCGCGGCACAGCGCCTTGATGTCCGCCCCCTGCCCTTCGACGCTCCACACGCCCTCGCGGCCTCGCGGTGGCGGCGACACCACCAAGGGGCACACCGGGGTTTTTACGGTGATCGGCATGGGGCCGTAGCTGACGGCAGTCGGGTTGTCAGCCAGGGTTTGGGCCAGGGCCCGGGCGCAGCTCATCAGCGGCATGACATACAGCAGGTTCAGGCCGTCGACCTCGGCGCAGTCGCCCAGGGCGTAGATATTGGCGTGGGAGGTCTTCAAGTGACGGTCGACCACGACGCCACGGTTGACCACCAGGCCGGCCGCGGCTGCCAGGTCGATACGGGGACGCAGGCCGATGGCCGAGACCACCAGGTCACAGGCGATCACCTGGCCGTCGGAAAGATGCGCCTCCAGCCCGTCGGCGACCTTCTGCAAGCGGTTGAGCACAGGGCCCAAGTGGAAGCGCGCACCGAGGCTTTCCAGCCCGGCCTGGACCGCTGCCGCAGCGGCCGGATGCAGCAGCGTCGGCATGACCTGCTCGCACGGTGCCACCAGTTGTACTTCGTAGCCACCCAGGCTGAGGTCGTTGGCGAACTCGCAGCCAATCAGGCCAGCACCCAGCAGCAACACCCGACGCTTGCCTGCCGCCGCGGCCCTGAAGCGTGCGTAGTCCTCCAGGTCGTTGATGGGGAAGATCAAGTCCGCTCCATCGCCCTGTACCGGCACGCGCACGGTCTCGGCGCCCCAGGCCAGGATCAGGTCGCGGTAGTTCACCGCCTCTTCGCCGATCCACAGCCGTTTGTGGCCCGGATCGATGCCGCTGATGCGGGTATGGGTGCGCACTTCGGCCTTGAGTTGCTCGGCCATGGCCCCCGGCTCGGCCATGCTCAGGCCGTCGGCGTCTTTGTTCTTGCCAAAGCCTGTGGAGAGCATCGGCTTGGAATACGAGCGACCGTCGTCCGCGGTGATCAGCAGCAACGGGGTTTCGCTGTCGAGCTTGCGAAACTCCCGGGCCAGGTTATAACCGGCCAGGCCTGTACCGACGATGACGACAGGTGCGCTCATGCTGCTCTCCATTTGATGAAACGATCAGTTGATTTCGATCATCTCGAAATCCATTTTGCCGACGCCGCAATCCGGGCACAGCCAGTCTGCCGGTACATCCTCCCAGCGGGTGCCGGGCGCGATGCCATCGTCAGGCCAGCCGTCAGCTTCGTTGTAGATCAGGCCGCAGACGATACATTGCCACTTCTTCATTCCAATACTTCCTCAAGATGTCAGGCCTTGGCCGGTATTTTCCGGCTCAGGGCCGTTTTGTACTGATCGGTTGCGACAGATGCAAGCACGATCAGCAGGGCAGCCGGCCGGGCCCGTCAAAACCCGCGACCGACATGGTAAGCTCGCGGCCTCATTTGCTGCCATTCAAGACCTCTGTGCCGCATACAAATTCGATATTTCCTACACTCCAATGGCTGCCCCAGCACCTGCTGTCGCCCCGCCCCGATGCGGGTGTACTCGACTGGCTGTTCGACGAAGGCTCCCTGACCCGGCGCCTCACGCGCCTGTCGGACGGCCATTTCAGCGTGACGCCGCTGTTCGAAGGCTGGCAGTCCTTGCGTGCCGACGAATGTGCCGCCCTGGACCTGGCCGAGGGTAGCGAGGGCTGGGTACGCGAAGTGTATCTGCGCGGCCGCGACCAGCCTTGGGTGTTCGCCCGCAGTGTGGCGGCGCGCAGCGCCTTGCAGGGTGACGGGTTGCAAATGGACGAACTGGGCAGCCGCTCCCTGGGCGAATTGCTGTTTTGCGACCAGGCGTTCCAGCGCCGGGCCATCGAGGTTTGCCACTACCCCGAGGCCGGATTGCCGCAAGAGGTCCGCGCCAGCGGGTTGTGGGGTCGCCGTTCACGTTTCGATCGCGGTGCGTTGAGCGTGCTGGTGGCGGAAATCTTCCTGCCACGCTTGTGGACCGTCGCCCGCGCCTATTCGGAGATTGTTTGATGTACGTGCAACTGCTCAAATCCTTGAATCGCCTGAATCCACGGGCGTGGGACTTCGTGCAACTGACCCGTATGGACAAGCCCATCGGCATCTACCTGCTGCTGTGGCCGACACTGTGGGCGTTGTGGATTGCCGGTGAAGGCGCGCCGTCCATCGCTAACGTGGTGATTTTCGTCCTTGGCGTGGTGCTGACCCGCGCCGGCGGCTGTGTGATCAATGACTGGGCCGACCGCAAGGTCGACGGCCACGTCAAACGCACCGAGCAGCGCCCGCTGGTGAGCGGCAAGATCAGTTCGAAAGAGGCGCTGGTGTTCTTCGCCGTGCTGATGAGCGTGAGCTTCCTGCTGGTGCTTTGCACCAATGCACCGACCATCCTGTTGTCCCTCGGGGGCCTGGCGCTGGCGTTCAGCTACCCGTTCATGAAGCGCTATACCTACTACCCGCAAGTGGTGCTGGGGGCGGCATTCTCCTGGGGCATGCCGATGGCGTTCACTGCCGAAACCGGGCATCTGCCGGCGGCCGCGTGGTTGCTGTACATCGCCAACCTGCTGTGGACGGTGGGCTACGACACCTATTACGCAATGACTGACCGGGACGATGACTTGCGCATCGGCGTGAAATCCACGGCGATCCTGTTTGGCGATGCCGACCGGGTGATCATCCTGACGCTGCAAGGCCTGGCCTTGGGCTGCCTGCTGCTGGCCGGGTCGAAATTCCAGCTGGGTGGCTGGTTCCACCTGGGGCTGGTGGCCGCTGCCGCGTGCTTTGCCTGGGAGTTCTGGTACACCCGTGGCAGGGACCGGATGCGCTGCTTCCAGGCGTTCCTGCACAACCATTGGGCCGGACTGGCGATTTTCGTGGGGATTGTGCTGGATTACGCCCTGAGGTGATTCCAAAACCTGTGGGAGCAAGCTTGCTCGCGATAGCGGTAAGCCATTCAAGGATGATGTCGGCTGACAGACGCCTTCGCGAGCAAGCTCGCTCCCACACGGGTTTAGCCATTACTTGGCCTTGGCAACTTTCCAGGCGCCATCCATTTTACCGTCGCCGGTCATGTCTCCGGCCTTCTTGTCCATCACGAAGGTATACAGCGGCATGCCCTGATAGGCCCACTGCATTGAGCCATCATCCCGCTTGATCACGGTCCAGTCACCCATGGATTTATCACCCGCCTCAGCCATCAGCGGCGGCCAATTGGCCGCACATTTGTCATTGCACGCCGACTTGCCGGCCGAGTCCTTGGCGAAGGTGTAAAGCGTCATGCCCTTATGATCGGTGAACATGCCGTCCTTCTCCATCGCAGGATCGGCTGCCATCGCCAATCCAGGCAGCGTCAGGGCAGCAGCCATCAATAGAGCTTTGAAAGAAACAGTCATTTGTTTCATGGAAACCTTCTTGTGTGGTTGTCAGGATTCGGACTGAAAAGCGTAGCCCAGGATCCCCCTCGCTGCCGGGCCATGAAATAACTGTCACACGACTGCAATAATTCCGTTATCTAATGCGGCGCAAGACAGTTAAATGACAAGAGGATTACCCAATGGTTGGCAGGAGCATTCTGATCGTCGACGACGAGGCACCCATCCGCGAGATGATCGCCGTTGCGTTGGAGATGGCCGGCTATGACTGCATGGAAGCAGAAAACTCTCAACAGGCCCATGCCATCATCGTCGACCGCAAGCCCGACCTGATCCTGCTGGACTGGATGCTTCCCGGCACGTCAGGTATCGAACTGGCGCGACGCCTCAAGCGCGACGAGCTGACCGGTGATATCCCGATCATCATGCTCACCGCCAAGGGCGAAGAGGACAACAAGATCCAGGGCCTGGAAGTCGGCGCCGACGACTACATCACCAAGCCGTTCTCGCCACGGGAACTGGTGGCGCGTCTGAAAGCCGTGCTGCGCCGCGCCGGGCCGACCGATGGCGAAGCGCCGATTGAAGTCGGTGGCCTGCTGCTCGACCCGATAAGCCACCGCGTGACCATCGACGGCAAACCCGCCGAGATGGGCCCGACCGAATACCGCCTGCTGCAATTCTTCATGACTCACCAGGAACGTGCCTACACCCGCGGCCAATTGTTGGACCAGGTCTGGGGCGGCAACGTCTACGTCGAGGAACGCACCGTGGACGTGCACATCCGGCGCCTGCGCAAGGCCCTCGGCGATGCTTATGAGAATCTGGTACAAACCGTGCGCGGCACCGGTTATCGTTTTTCGACCAAGGCCTGATCCGAGCCCTTACCGCCCGACAAGCTGACAAGGACGCGCGTCACGTGAATCAAAACTGGCATGGCACCCTGATTCGCCACATGTTGTTGTTGGTGACCGGCTGTTTGCTGATCGGCCTGATCAGCGGTTACTACGGCTGGAGCCTGGCCGCCGGGCTGGGGCTGTACCTGGCCTGGACCCTCAAGCAATTGCTGCGCCTGCATGAATGGCTGCGTCTGCACCAACCCGACGAAGCCCCGCCCGACGGCTATGGCCTGTGGGGTGAGGTGTTCGACAGCATCTACCACCTGCAACGGCGCGACCAGCGCGTTCGCGGACGCCTGCAGGCGGTGATCGACCGAGTCCAGGAGTCCACCGCCGCGCTGAAAGACGCGGTGATCATGCTCGACAGCGACGGCAACCTGGAGTGGTGGAACCGCGCCGCCGAGACCCTGCTGGGCCTCAAGACGCCCCAGGACAGCGGCCAGCCGGTGACCAACCTGGTGCGTCATCCGCGCTTCAAGGAATATTTCGAGCAAGCCAACTACGCCGAGCCGCTGGAAATCCCTTCGCCCACCAACGATCGGTTGCGCATCCAGTTGTACATCACCCGCTACGGCAACAACGAGCACTTGATGCTGGTGCGCGATGTCACGCGGATCCATCAGCTGGAACAGATGCGCAAGGATTTCATCGCCAACGTTTCCCACGAACTGCGCACGCCGTTGACGGTGATCTGCGGTTACCTGGAAACCCTGCTCGACAACGTCGAGGAGGTGAACCCGCGCTGGAGCCGGGCCTTGCAGCAGATGCACCAACAAAGCGGGCGCATGCAGACCCTGCTCAACGACTTGTTGCTGCTGGCGAAGCTGGAAGCCACCGATTACCCGTCGGACAACCAACCCGTGCCCATCGACGACCTGCTGCAAACCATTGCCGAGGATGCGCAGGAACTGTCCGGCCCCAAGCAGCAGACCATTACCCTGGAAGCCGACCCGACCGTGCAGCTCAAAGGCAGCGAGGCGGAATTGCGCAGCGCGTTTTCCAACCTGGTGTTCAACGCGGTCAAGTACACACCGGAGCAAGGTCGGATCCACGTGCGCTGGTGGGGCGATGAGCAAGGCGCGCACCTGAGCGTGCGCGATTCGGGCATCGGTATCGACAGCAAGCACCTGCCGCGCCTGACCGAACGCTTCTACCGCGTCGACTCCAGCCGCAACTCCAACACGGGAGGCACCGGGCTGGGCCTGGCCATCGTCAAACACGTCCTGCTGCGCCATCGCGCCCGCATGGAAATCAGCAGCGTACCCGGCCATGGCAGCACGTTTACCTGCCATTTCGCCCCGGCCCAGGTGGTTCGCGCACGCCTCGACCGCCCCGCTGATTGAGCACGCCCCCTAGGCAATCGCCGAGTCAGCCGCTACATTGACTGACTTGCGCCTGCCTTTTCGGGCGCCCATTTCCAATTCCTACGACTATTCGGAACCCGCAAAACCCCATCATGGACCCTTCCCCTGGCTTGTCCCTCGTCACACTCTTCGCCGAATTCGGCATGATTCTTTTCGCTCTGATCCTGGTTTTGCTCAACGGTTTTTTCGTTGCGGCCGAATTCGCCATGGTCAAGCTGCGTTCGACCCGGGTCGAAGCCATTGCCGAGCAGAACGGCTGGCGCGGACACATCCTGCGCACCGTCCACAGCCAGCTCGACGCTTACCTGTCTGCATGCCAACTGGGTATCACCCTGGCGTCCCTGGGACTGGGCTGGGTTGGCGAGCCGGCGTTCGCCCACATCCTCGAGCCGTTGCTGGGCGCGGTCGGCGTACAGTCGCCAGAAGTGATCAAGGGCGTGTCGTTCTTCACCGCATTCTTCATCATTTCGTACCTGCACATCGTGGTCGGTGAACTGGCGCCCAAATCCTGGGCCATTCGCAAACCCGAGCTGCTGTCGCTGTGGACCGCCGTGCCGCTGTACCTGTTCTACTGGGCCATGTACCCGGCGATCTACCTGCTCAACGCCAGTGCCAACGCCATCTTGCGCATCGCCGGCCAAGGCGAACCCGGGCCCCATCACGAACACCATTACAGCCGCGAAGAACTGAAACTGATCCTGCACTCCAGCCGTGGCCAGGACCCGAGCGACCAAGGCATGCGCGTGCTGGCCTCGGCCGTGGAAATGGGCGAGCTGGAAGTGGTGGACTGGGCCAACTCCCGGGAAGACCTGGTGACGCTGGAGTTCAACGCGCCGCTCAAGGAAATCCTGGCGATGTTCCGGCGCCACAAGTTCAGCCGTTATCCGGTGTATGACAGCGAGCGCCAGGAGTTTGTCGGCCTGCTGCACATCAAGGACCTGCTGCTGGAACTGGCGGCCCTGGATCACATTCCCGAGTCGTTCAACCTGGCCGAACTGACCCGGCCGCTGGAGCGGGTGTCGCGGCACATGCCGCTGTCGCAGTTGCTGGAGCAGTTCCGCAAGGGCGGCTCGCATTTCGCCCTGGTCGAGGAAGCCGACGGCAACATCATCGGCTACCTGACCATGGAAGACGTGTTGGAAGTGCTGGTGGGCGACATCCAGGACGAACACCGCAAGGCCGAACGCGGCATCCTGGCCTACCAGCCGGGCAAGCTGCTGGTACGCGGCGACACGCCACTGTTCAAGGTCGAGCGCCTGCTGGGGATCGACTTGGACCACATCGAAGCCGAAACCCTGGCCGGCTTGGTCTATGAAACCCTCAAGCGCGTGCCGGAAGAGGAAGAAGTACTGGAAGTCGAAGGCCTGCGGATCATCATCAAGAAGATGAAAGGGCCGAAGATCATCCTGGCGAAGGTGTTGATGCTCGATTGAGTGTCAGCCGCTTTCCGGCGACTACCCTCGCCACAAAAGCTCCTTCGCTTGTGCAGAGGTTACTGCTTGCCCAACGCAAAGTTGGGCAAGTCACCCACCGGTTGATTGAACTGGTAGGGAATCGACACCAGCCCCAACCCGGTATTGCGCTGCACCACGAAATGCAGGTGCGGGCCTGAGCTGTTGCCGGTATTGCCCGATAACGCCAACGGCGTGCCCACCCCGACCCGCTGCCCTTCCCGTACGCTCACCGAGCCCTTCTGCAGGTGCAGGTAGACGCCCATGGTGCCGTCATCGTGCAGCACCCGCACGAAGTTGCCCGCAGGATCGTCCCCGCGACCGGTCTGCTCGTTTTCGGTCTTGATGACCACGCCACCCCGCGCGGCGATGATCGGCGTACCCACGGGCATGGCGATGTCCATGGCGTAGCGGTTTTTCGGACCGTAATGGCTGTATTGGCCGTTGGCCCCTTGGCTCAGCCGGAACGGCCCTCCGCGCCAAGGCAGCGGGTACCGATAGGCCTCGGCGGCGCCTGCAGGGTCGCCCAGGGAATATTCGAACCTTGGGGTATAGACCAGCGGCCTGCCTGGCCGGGTGGCCGTGAGCAGCGCCAGGCGCAGGTTGCTGCGCGCCGGCAGCACTCGACGAATCGGCCGGCTCGGCGCGCCGCTGACGTTGCGCAGCCCGGCGAAACTCAACTCGATCTCCACCGGTGCATACAGATCGTTGCGCACGAACACCGCGTCCGCGCCGTTCTGTTTCTTGATATCCAGGAACACCTGGCGCTCCAGGCGCTCGACCATGCGGTCGCGGAACACGAACACCTGGGCGCCCTTGCTGGGGCGGTCGCTATAGGACACCACGCCATTGGCATCGGTGGATTTGTAGATCGTCATGGCCACGGCCGAGGTGGAGGCCAAGACAAGACCACAGGCAAACAGCAGGGGTACGAGCATGGGCAAAGGTTCTGTCGAAAATGAAGGCCTGCACAGCAGCCTAGCAGCTGGGATGGACCAGCGTAGTCGACGGATGTTTCAAAATTGGATCAGCGATCGGTGTTGGATCTTATGGCCCCATCGCGAGCAAGCTCGCTCCACACTCGATCCAGTGAACACTGAAGATCGAGTGTGGGAGCGAGCTCGCTCGCGATAGCGGCCTCAAAGGCGCCGCCGGATCAGGCGCCCGGCACGAAGTGTTTCTGCGCGGTGCCGCGGGCGATCAGGCGGGAGATGTAATCGAGTTTCTGCGGGTCTTTGTCGACGAAGCGGAACGTCAGTTGCAGCCATTCGCTGTCGGGCGTTTGCTCATGGGCGACGATGGCGTGCAGGTAGCCGTTGAGACGAGCGGTTTCGGCATTGTCGCCCTGCTCCATGTCCAGCACCGCGCTTTCGAGCACTTGTGGCAGGGCGTCGGTGCGCTTGACCACCAACAGCGCTTCCTTGAGGCTCAGAGCCTTGATCACGCATTGCTGGGTGCCGCTGGACAGGCGCAACTGGCCTTGGCCACGGTTGGTCGTCGGAGCGGCAGCTGCCGGTGCCTTGACTGGAGGGCTGTTGAGCAGTCCACGGGCCGGGGCGGCTGCGGCTGCGGCGGCCGGCTTGGCAAACGGGTTCGCCGCAGGCGCCGAAGCAACAGCCGCAACCGGAGCCTTATTGCCCGTCAGGGCGCTGAGGGAATCATTACCGAACGCCGAGTTCATCTTGGTCGGGGCACTGTTCATCAGCGTGTCGAGCTTGCCGACCTTGTGCAGGGCCTGCTTGACCTTGGTCAGCAATTGTTCGTTGGTGAAGGGCTTGCTGACGTAGCCGGAAACGCCGGCCTGGATTGCCTGGACCACGTTTTCCTTGTCGCCGCGGCTGGTAACCATCACGAAGGGCATGCCCTTGAGGGTGTCCTGCTGGCGGCACCAGGTCAGCAGTTCCAGGCCGGACATCTCCGGCATTTCCCAATCGCACAGCACCAGGTCGAATGCCTCGCGAGCCAGCAGGGCCTGGGCTTTCTTGCCGTTCACCGCGTCTTCGATACGCACGCCCGGGAAGTAGTTGCGCAGGCACTTCTTCACCAGGTCACGAATGAACGAAGCATCGTCCACGACCAACACACTGACCTTACTCATCCAGATACACCTCTAAAAAATCCCGGCAAGCATACCGCTTTTACTGATGGCATATTGCCAAAAAAACCGTCAGTCACGCCGGGACTTTTCGTTCGCGGGGCGCTGCTTTCGATTAAAAAAAATCCAAAAAAAAACCCGACCAAAAGGCCGGGCGCTTTTCTTGGCAATCTTACTTATCGTCAGTTTCGCCCGGAACATTAGCGGTTTCGGACGGGGTGCCCTCAACTTCTTCCTTCATCCGCTTGAGCCCCATGTGGCGCACATCGGTGCCGCGCACGAGGTAGATGACAAGTTCCGAGATGTTGCGCGCATGATCGCCGATCCGCTCCAGAGAACGCAGCACCCAGATAATGCTCAACACCCGGGAGATGGAGCGCGGGTCTTCCATCATGTAGGTCGCCAGCTCGCGCAAGGCGGTCTTGTATTCGCGGTCGATGATCTTGTCGTACTGGGCCACCGACAACGCCAGGTCGGCGTCGAAGCGGGCAAAGGCGTCCAGCGCATCGCGGACCATGTTGCGCACCTGGTCGCCGATGTGACGAACCTCGACATAACCGCGCGGCGCCTCGCCTTCTTCGCACAACTGAATGGCGCGACGGGCGATCTTGGTGGCTTCGTCGCCGATCCGCTCAAGGTCGATCACCGACTTGGAGATGCTGATGATCAGGCGCAAGTCGGACGCAGCCGGCTGACGACGGGCCAGGATACGCAGGCACTCCTCGTCGATGTTGCGTTCCATCTGGTTGATCTGGTCATCGATTTCGCGCACCTGCTGGGCCAGGCCGGAGTCGGCCTCGATCAGTGCGGTCACCGCGTCGTTGACTTGCTTTTCCACCAGCCCGCCCATGGCCAGCAAGTGACTGCGCACTTCCTCCAGCTCGGCGTTGAACTGTGCGGAAATATGGTGAGTAAGGCCTTCCTTCGAAATCATCTTGTTCGCTCCGCGAAAGTTGCAAGCTTCAAGCTGCAAGCTTCAAGCAGTTAAATGTTGATCCTGATAGCCCAGTGCGGCTATACAGCTGCCTCGACTAGCCGTAACGACCAGTGATGTAGTCTTCGGTCTGTTTCTTCGCCGGATTGGTGAACAGCGTATCGGTATCGCCGAATTCCACCAGTTTGCCCATGTACATGAACGCGGTGTAGTCGGAAACCCGCGCCGCCTGTTGCATGTTGTGGGTCACGATGACGATGGTGAACTTGGACTTGAGCTCGTAGATCAGCTCTTCGACTTTCAGCGTCGAGATCGGGTCGAGGGCCGAGCAGGGTTCGTCGAGCAGCAGCACTTCCGGTTCCACGGCGATGGTGCGGGCGATCACCAGACGTTGCTGCTGGCCGCCGGACAGGCCGAGGGCCGACTCATGCAGACGGTCCTTGACCTCATCCCACAGGGCCGCGCCCTTGAGGGCCCATTCCACGGCTTCGTCGAGAATGCGCTTCTTGTTGATGCCCTGGATGCGCAAGCCGTAGACCACATTCTCGTAGATGGTTTTCGGGAACGGGTTCGGCTTCTGGAACACCATGCCAACGCGACGGCGCAGCTCGGCCACGTCTTCGCCCTTGCGGTAGATGTTGTTGCCGTAGAGGTTGATTTCACCTTCGACGCGGCAGCCGTCCACCAAGTCATTCATGCGGTTGAAGGTGCGCAGCAAGGTTGACTTGCCGCAGCCCGATGGACCGATGAACGCGGTGACGCGCTGTTTCGGGATATTCAGGCTGACGTCATACAGCGCCTGCTTCTCGCCGTAGAACAGGTTCAGGCCGGGTACTTCGATGGCGACGGTTTCCTGCGCCAGATCCAGGCTCTGCTTGTCGCGGCCCAAGGCCGACATGTTGATGCCGTGTGTATGTGCTTCGTGTTGCATGGGAGGCTCCCTGTGCTAACAAATTCGGTTCGGAACGCCCTTGTGGCGGCCCCATGAAATTCCAGTGAACGCCGATCAGTGTGGGAGCGAGCTTGCTCGCGAAGGGGCCCTCGAGGCCGCCAGAAGCTTCGCGAGCAAGCTCGCTCCCACAGACCATTAACTATCCAGTGCCTTGTACTTCTCGCGCAGGTGGTTACGGATCCACACCGCCGACAGGTTGAGCGTGGCGATCACCAGCACCAGCAGCAGCGCTGTGGCATAGACCAGCGGTCGCGCCGCTTCGACGTTCGGGCTCTGGAAACCGACGTCATAGATATGGAAGCCCAGGTGCATGATCTTCTGGTCCAGGTGCAGGTACGGGTAATTGCCGTCCAGCGGCAGCGACGGGGCCAGTTTCACCACGCCCACCAGCATCAACGGTGCCACTTCACCCGCGGCACGGGCCACGGCGAGGATCATCCCGGTCATCATCGCCGGGCTGGCCATGGGCAGGACGATTTTCCACAGGGTCTCGGCCTTGGTCGCGCCGAGGGCCAGGGAGCCTTCGCGCACGGTACGCGGGATTCGCGCCAGGCCTTCTTCGGTGGCCACGATCACCACCGGCACCGCCAGCAGCGCCAGGGTCAGGGACGCCCAGAGCAAGCCCGGGGTGCCGAAGGTCGGTGCCGGCAAGGCCTCGGGGAAGAACAAGCGGTCGACCGAACCACCCAGCACGTAGACGAAGAAGCCCAGGCCGAACACGCCGTAAACAATCGCTGGAACGCCCGCGAGGTTGTTCACCGCGATGCGGATCAGGCGGGTCATCGGGCCCTGGCGGGCGTATTCACGCAGGTAGACCGCCGCCAGCACGCCGAACGGTGTCACGATCATCGCCATGATCAGGGTCATCATCACGGTGCCGAAAATCGCCGGGAAGATGCCGCCTTCGGTGTTGGCTTCACGGGGGTCATCGCTGAGGAATTCCCAGACCTTGCTGAAGTAGAAACCCAGCTTGGTGAACGTGCCCATGCCGTTTGGCTGGTAGGCGTGCACCACTTTGCCGATTTCGATCTCCACTTCCTTGCCGTTGGCATCGCGGGCCGTCAGGCTGTCGCGGTTGAATTGAGCGTGAAGGTCGGCCAGGCGCGCTTCGATGTCCTTGTAACGGGCGTTGAGTTCGGCGCGCTCGCTTTCCAGGTCGGCCTGGGCCGAAGCATCGAGTTTGCCGTCCAGCTCCAGCTTGCGACCGTGCAGGCGGATACGCTCCAGGCCGGCGTTGATGGCGCCGATGTCGACTTTTTCCAGGGTCTTGAGTTCGGCGGCCAACTGGTTGACCCGCTGTACGCGAGCCTGCAACTGCGGCCAGGCCGCTTCGCCCTCGGCGATGACCTTGCCGCCTTCCTTGACGTTGACCAGGTAACCGTAGAAGTTGCCCCACTCACGACGCTCGATGGCCATCAGTTCCGGCGGCGTGGTCTGGTTGGTCAGCCAATCGCCGACGATCCAGGTGAAGTCCGTGCCGTTCAGGTCTCGGTTGCCGACCTTGATCAGTTCGCGGGTCATGAACTCGGGGCCTTCGTCCGGCACCGGCAGGCCGGCGCTCTTCAGGCGCTCGCGAGGTACTTCTTCTTTCTGCACCACTTCGCCGACCACCAGGTGCGCAGGCATGCCCGGCACGTTGTAGTTGGCGTGGATCAGGTCCGCCGGCCAGAAGTGGCCCAGGCCGCGCACAGCGATCACCGCCAGCAGGCCAATGGTCATGATGACCGCGATGGACACCGCGCCACCGCTGATCCAGACGCCGGGGGCGCCGCTCTTGAACCATCCTTTCAGGGAGTTCTGTTTCACAGACTTCTACCTTTCTTAAAGCGACGAATATTTCTTGCGCAGACGCTGACGGATCAGCTCGGCGAGGGTGTTCATGACGAAGGTGAACAACAGCAACACCAGGGCCGACAGGAACAGCACGCGGTAGTGGCTGCCGCCGACTTCCGACTCGGGCATTTCCACCGCCACGTTGGCCGCCAGGGTGCGCAGGCCTTCGAACAGGTTCATTTCCATGACCGGCGTGTTACCGGTGGCCATCAGCACGATCATGGTCTCGCCCACCGCACGGCCCATGCCGATCATCAGCGCCGAGAAGATGCCCGGGCTGGCGGTGAGGATCACCACGCGGGTCATGGTCTGCCACGGCGTGGCACCGAGGGCCAGGGAGCCCAGGGTCAGGCCGCGCGGCACGCTGAACACGGCGTCTTCGGCGATGGAATAGATGTTCGGGATCACCGCGAAGCCCATCGCCAGGCCAACCACCAGGGCGTTGCGCTGGTCGTAGGTGATGCCCAGGTCATGGGAAATCCACATGCGCATGTCGCCGCCGAAGAACCAGGTTTCCATGTACGGGCTCATGTACAGCGAGAGCCAGCCTACGACCAGGATGACCGGGATCAGCAAGGCGCTTTCCCAGCCGTCCGGCACTCTCAAGCGAATGGATTCCGGCAGGCGGCTGAAGGCGAAACCGGTGACCAGGATGCCGATCGGCAGCAACATCAGCAGGCTGAAGATACCCGGCAGGTGCCCTTCGACATACGGCGCCAGGAACAGGCCGGCGAAGAAACCGAGGATCACCGTCGGCATCGCCTCCATCAACTCGATCACCGGCTTGACCTTGCGGCGCATGCCCGGGGCCATGAAGTAGGCGGTGTAGATCGCTGCGGCAACCGCCAGCGGCGCGGCCAGCAGCATCGCGTAGAACGCCGCCTTCAGGGTACCGAAGGTCAGCGGCGAGAGGCTCAGCTTGGGTTCGAAGTCGGTGTTGGCGGCGGTCGATTGCCAGACATACTTAGGTTCGTCGTAGTTTTCGTACCAGACCTTGCTCCACAACGCGCTCCACGACACTTCCGGGTGCGGGTTGTCCAGCGTCAACGGTTGCAGCTTGCCGCCCTGTTCGACGATCAGGCGGTTGGCCCGTGGCGACATGCCGAACAGGCCCTGGCCGTCGACCACCTGGTCCACCAGCAGGGTGCGGTGGGCGGTACTGTGGAACACTCCCAGCTTGCCGGCGGCGTCGAGCGCCACGAAGCCTTTGCGACGCTCTTCGGCGCTGATCTCGACGATAGGCGCGCTGCTCATCTGGAAGGTACGAATCTGTTTGAAACGCAGCTCACCGTCTGGATCCCGGGCCATGAACCATTGGGCCAGGCCGCCTTTGGAGTCGCCGATGATCAGCGAAATCCCGCCCACCAACTGGGTGGCGGCGGTGACTTGGGCGTCGGCGTTTTCCAGCAGTTTGTAACGGCCGTTGAGGCTCTTGTCCCGCAGGCTGAACACATCGGCCTGGGCACGCCCGTTGACCACATACAGCCATTGCTGGCGCGGGTCGACGAAGATGTGCTTCACCGGCTCGGTCATCTGCGGCAGGTCGATACGGGTCTGCTCGCTGGTGACTTCACCGGTCATCATGTTTTCTTCGCTGGTGAGCGACAGCACTTGCAGCTGGGCGCCACTGGAGCCGGCCAACAGCAGGGTCGAATCCGTGGCGTTGAGGCTGACATGCTCCAGGGCCGCGCCCTGTTCGTTCAAGGCGATCGGCGACTCACCGTAAGGGTATTCGACGGCGGGCGAGATGGTTTTCTTGCCGTCCGGGTAGGTGACCTTATAAGTGTGACGGAACACCAAGGCTTGGCCGTTGGACAGACCGATCGCCACCAATGGGCTGCCGGGCTGGTCCTCACCAATGGCGGTCACGCTGGCACCGGCCGGGATCGGCAGGTCGACGCGGCGCAGCTCGGCGCCACTGCCAATGTCGAAAAACAGCGCCTGGCCCTTGTCGGAAACCCGCATGGCGACCTGGTTCTGTTCTTCGATAGAGATCATCAGCGGTTTGCCGGCGTCTTGCATCCACGCCGGGGTGATCGAGTCCTTGGCGGTCAGGTCCGCGCCCTGGAACAAGGGCAGCACCACGTAGGCCAGGAAGAAGAAAATCAGCGTAATGGCCGCCAGGACGGCGAGGCCGCCGACCAGCACGTACCAGCGGGTCAGGCGATCCTTGAGCGCGCGGATGCGGCGCTTGCGTTGCAACTCAGGCGTATTGAAGTCAATGCGCTTGGGAGGGGAAGTCGTAGTCATTGTGGAGTTGGCCAGATCATTCATGCGCACACCCTAGCGATCCTGTATGACAGAAAGATGACAGTGAAGTGACGCAACAAATCCGCCGCCAGCTAGAAGCGGCAGCGGACGGAAAATTCGTGTCTGTGGGAGCGGGCTTGCTCGCGAAGGGGCCAGCACATTCGACATGGATGCCGACTGATCCACCGCATTCGCGAGCAAGCCCGCTCCCACAGAGAGCCCGGGCGTTGGCCCGGGCTCAGGTCTTACTGCTTGGCGACGTTGCCGCCTTCCTGCAGACCCAGGTCAGCCAGTGCCTTGGCGGCGACTTTGGCAGGTACCGGGATGTAGCCGTCCTTGACCACGACTTCCTGGCCTTGCTTGGACAGGATCAGCTTCACGAACTCGGCTTCCAGCGGGGCCAGAGGCTTGTTCGGGGCCTTGTTGACGTAGACGTAGAGGAAACGCGACAGCGGGTACTTGCCGTTCAGGGCGTTTTCTTCGGTGTCTTCAATGAACTCGCCGCCTTCTTTCTTGGCCAGGGCAACGGTTTTCACGCTGGCGGTCTTGTAGCCGATACCCGAGTAGCCGATGCCGTTAAGCGAGCTGCTGATCGACTGCACAACCGAAGCCGAACCCGGCTGTTCGTTGACGTTTGGCTTGTAGTCGCCTTTGCACAAGGCTTCTTCCTTGAAGTAGCCGTAGGTGCCGGATACCGAGTTACGACCGAACAGTTGGACCGGCTTGTTGGCCAGGTCCCCGGTCACGCCCAGGTCGCCCCAGGTCTTGACGTCAGCCTTGGCGCCGCACAGGCGAGTCGAGGAGAAAATGGCGTCGACCTGAGCCATGGTCAGGTGCTTGATCGGGTTGTCCTTGTGCACGAATACGGCCAGGGCGTCCACGGCAACCGGGATAGCGGTTGGCTTGTAGCCGTACTTCTGTTCGAAGGCCTGCAGTTCGTTGTCCTTCATCTTGCGGCTCATCGGGCCCAGGTTGGCGGTGCCTTCGGTGAGCGCGGGCGGCGCGGTGGAGGAACCGGCGGCCTGAATCTGGATGTTTACGTTCGGGTATTCTTTCTTGTAGTTCTCGGCCCACAAGGTCATCAGGTTGGCCAGGGTATCGGAGCCGACGCTGGAGAGGTTACCCGACACACCAGTGGTCTTGGTGTAGCTCGGGATCGCAGGGTCAACAGCGGCAACCGCGTTGGCAGTCGCAACGCCAGCAGCGACAAATGTCATTGCCGCCATCAAACGCTTCAGTTTCATGCCTTACTCCTAGCAGATAGGTGTGTTAAGTCGGCCAAGTATTGGTAAGCCGTGTGAACACTCTATGGCTGAAATATGACAATTGGATGAAAGGCCAGCATTGAGTTTTACAGGATGATTCATGCAGCACCAATCGCGAGCAAGCTCGCTCCCACAGGGGATTTGCGGTGAACGCAGCCCTCTGTGGGAGCGAGCTTGCTCGCGATGAAGCCCGTGCAGTCAGCGAAAGATTCGGACCTAGCGCCCCTTCTTCCAGAGATAACCGCCCACCGCAATACCTACCCCGCAAATGATCGCCACGTAATACGCCGGCCCCATCGGGCTCTCTTTCAACAGCAAGGTCACGATCATCGGCGTCAACCCGCCGAAGATCGCGTAGGCCAGGTTGTAGGAAAACGACAGGCCGCTGAAGCGCACCACGGCCGGGAAGGCATTGACCATGACATAGGGCACCGCGCCGATGGTGCCCACCAGCAAGCCACTCAAGGCATAGAGCGGAAACAGCCACTCGGGGTGGTCGAACAGGCAATGGTAGAAGGTCCAGAACGTGATCATCAGCAAACCGCTGCCGAAGACAAACACCCGACCGGCACCGAAACGGTCGGCCAGCACACCCGCACCGATGCAACCGAAACTCAGGAACACGATCGCCAGGCTGTTGGCCTGCAATGCGATGGTCGGGCTGAAGTGGTACACCGTCTGCAGCACGGTCGGCGTCATCAGGATGACCACGATGACGCCGGCCGACAGCAGCCAGGTCAGCAGCATGGAAATGGCGATGGCACCGCGATGATCACGCAACACGGCCCGCAGCGGCACTTCCTCGGCCAGGGCCTTGCGCAGTTGCAGCTCAGCGAACACCGGGGTTTCGTGCAGCCAGCGCCGCAGGTACACCGAAAACAGCCCGAACACGCCACCCAGCAGGAACGGAATCCGCCAGGCGTAATCGGCCACTTCCACCGGCGTATAAAGGCTATTGATGGCCGTGGCGACCAACGAGCCCAACAAGATCCCCGCCGTCAGGCCACAAGTCAGGGTGCCGCAGGCATAGCCGATGTGGCGCGCCGGAACGTGTTCGGAAACGAATACCCAGGCGCCCGGCACTTCCCCGCCGATGGCCGCGCCTTGGATTACCCGCATCAGCAACAGCAGGATGGGCGCCCACATGCCGATCTGCGCATAGGTGGGCAACAGGCCCATGATCAGGGTCGGCACAGCCATCATGAAAATGCTCAGGGTGAACATTTTCTTGCGCCCCAGCAGGTCGCCGAAGTGGGCCATGATGATCCCGCCCAGCGGCCGGGCCAGGTAACCGGCGGCAAAAATGCCGAAGGTCTGCATCAGACGCAGCCACTCAGGCATTTCGGCAGGAAAGAACAATTTGCCGACCACGGTGGCAAAGAACACGAAAATGATGAAATCGTAGAACTCCAGCGCACCGCCCAACGCTGAAAGCGACAGGGTCTTGTAATCGTTGCGGGTCAGTGGACGTGCTGGTTGTGCGGGCGTCGCCGTGCTCGAAGGCGCAGTGGTCATGGCAAGGGCTTCTCTTATAGTCGATTCTGCAACCCTGGCGACACGGGTTGGGGCCTGGGCAAGTCCGGCACGATAGCAAATTGTTCGAAAAAGCACATAGAGGCGCGTATTTGATAGTCGAAATCAGAACCGAGTGGTCGTCTCGACGTCTATCGCCCGATATACTCGCAACCTTGCAGTACTCTGTAAGGGGTTGCTGTGCGAAAACGTCGTTGGTGGCGTAGTACCAGAACCAGCCGGTTTCGCAGAGTTTCCCTTTGGCACGCCTTTACAAAAAACGTGACGAACGCAGTATGTTCGGGCTGAATCGTTTTTTTCAAAGACGGCTATTCACCTGAAGTACCAGACAGCGTTACGGGTCAGAGGCCCCCCCGGCATGATAGAGCTCGAACAAGAAGATCCAATCCCGCAAGGCGACCTGGCCCTGCAAATCACCGCGCTCCCTCGCGAGACCAACGGCTTCGGCGATATTTTCGGTGGCTGGCTGGTGTCCCAGATGGACCTGGCCGGCACCGCCATGGCCAGCAAAGTGGCCGGCGGACGCGTGGCCACCGTGGCGATCGATCGCATGGCGTTCCTGGTGCCCGTGGCGGTGGGTGCGCAGCTGTCGTTCTATACCCAGGCGCTGGAAATCGGCCGCAGCTCGATCCAGATGATGGTCGAGGTCTGGAGCGACGACCCGCTGTCCAGTGAATGGCGCAAGGTGACCGAAGCGGTCTTTGTCTTTGTCGCCATCGACGGCAGCGGTCGTACTCGCTCGGTTCCGCCGCGCGCCCGTTAAACACGACGGCCGTTTTGCGGTCCATTGCAGTCCCTGTTCCCGAGCGAGATTTGCAACATGCCTACGCCCAATGTCGAAGCGGTCAAACTGGATGAACTGAACGCCTGGCGTATCCGTCACGGTCAGGCCGAGTTGCTGGTGGCCCAGCAAGGCGCGCACATCCTCAGTTATCAAGTGGACGGCCAGCCGCCACTGATCTGGCTCAACGACCAGGCCACGTTCAAGGCCGGCAAAAGCATCCGCGCGGGCGTGCCGGTGTGCTGGCCGTGGTTCGGCAACCTGACCCGCAACCCCGACAGCGTACAGGCCATGCGCGTGACCAATGACCCGGCCACGGCCCACGGCCTGGTACGGGCGATGGATTGGGAGTTGAAGGGCATCGAAACCGAAGGCGAAAGCCTCAAGGTGGAATTCGTGCTGCCCTACCCTGAAAACGGCCTCTCGGGCTGGCCTCACCAAGTGGACCTGACGCTGACCATCGTGATGGACGAGCAATTGCACATCCGCCTCACCAGCCATAACCGTGGCAGCGAAACCGTCAGCCTCAGCCAGGCGCTGCACAGCTACTTCGCCGTGAGCGACGTGCGCAACGTGCAAGTCGAAGGGGTGGATGGCTTGAGCTACATCGAGACCCTGGACGACTGGAACACCCACACCCAGGCCGGCGACCTGAAGTTTGCCAGCGAGACCGACCGCATCTACCTCGATACCCCGCCGACGCTGAGCATCATCGACCCGCACTGGGCACGACGGATCGAACTGACCTGCAGCGGTTCGCGCTCGGCGGTGATCTGGAATCCCTGGACCGAACGCGCCAAGGCCTTCAGCGACATGGCCGACGATGGCTGGCAGCGCATGTTGTGCATCGAGACGGCGAATGTGATGGACGATGTGGTGACGTTGTTGCCCGAGGCCAGCCATACCCTTGGCGTGAGCATCCGCAGCAAGCCGCTCTGAGCCAACACAAAAAACCTGTGGGAGCGGGCTTGCTCGCGAATGCGGTGGGTCAGTCAACCTAAGCGCCAACTGATCCACCGCATTCGCGAGCAAGCCCGCTCCCACAAGATTTGCAGGTCAAGCCAACCAGCCGGTTACAAATCCGCCTCCTGCACCACCCTGACCTTCTCCGCGTCCAGCGCATACGCCGCACTCGCCAGGTCGTTGTCGACCTTTTCGATCTTCAGCGTGCCCGTCACCCAGAGTGGCGTGTAGATGTCGTCGAGCTTCAGCCCCTTGGGATAGCGCACCAGCACCAGTTGGTTAGGCGGCGGTGGCGGGACGTGGATGCAGGCGCCAGGGTAGGGCACCAGGAAAAACAGCGTACTGCGGCCCTTCGCGTCGGTTTCCAGCGGCACCGGGTAACCGCCGATGCGGATGTGCTTGTCGTTCATCGCCGCCACGGTCTTGGTCGAGTACATCACCGCCGGCAAGCCCTTGCTTTGTTTCAGGCCGCCTTTTTCGGTGAAGGTGCCGTTGGCTTCCGGGGAGTTGTGATCGATCTCGGGCATGGCCTCGAGGGCTTTCTGGTCCGACTTGGGCATCAATTCGAGCCAGTCGGTTTCCGGCAGCTCGGCGGCATGGGCCAGGCCACTGCCCAGCAGAAGAAGGGTCAATACTAGACGGCGCATGAAAGGGCTCGGCAATGAATGAAGAGTGAAACGCCGAGCATTCTAGCCCCCTCTGCTCGCTACGCGGAGAGGGCCTTGCTGCATTTGGATCAGTTTCTTTTGATCAGGCCGTAGATCACCAGCAACACGATCGCGCCCACCAGGGCACCGATGAAACCTGCGCCTTGACCGGCCTGGTAGATGCCCAGGGCCTGGCCGCCGTAAGTGGCTGCCAACGAACCGCCGATACCGAGCAGGATGGTCATGATCCAGCCCATGCTGTCATCGCCCGGTTTCAGGAAGCGCGCCAGCAGGCCTACGATCAAGCCGATAAAGATGGTTCCGATGATTCCCATGGCATTTCCTCTCTCATTGAGTCGCTAAGCCAAAGCCCGGTCAGGCTTTGGCACTTAGCCATGAGAAAGATTAGCCGACGAATGGTTCCACCATCGTTCCAGATTATTGCTCGGCGATCAGCGTCTCGACCTTGATGATCTGCTGGGCCAGCGTGGCCCGGTCGGCGCAGCGCAAGTTGGCGTGACCGACCTTGCGCCCGACCTTGAACGCCTTGCCATAGTGATGCAAATGGCAGTCGGCAATCGCCAGGACCTTGTCGCTGTCCGGGACCTTGCCGATGAAATTGAGCATCGCGCTTTCACCGACCTTGGCGGTCGACCCCAGCGGCAGCCCGGCCACCGCCCGCAGGTGGTTTTCGAACTGGCTGCACTCGGCGCCCTCGGTGGTCCAGTGCCCAGAGTTGTGCACCCGCGGGGCGATTTCGTTGGCCTTGAGGCCGCCGTCCACTTCGAAGAACTCGAACGCCATCACGCCGACATAGTCCAGTTGCTTGAGCACCCGGCTGGAGTAGTCCTCGGCCAGGGCCTGCAACGGATGATCGGTGCTGGCGACGGACAGCTTGAGGATGCCGTCCTTGTGGGTGTTGTGCACCAGCGGATAGAAGCGGATTTCACCGTCGCGGGCACGCACGGCAATCAGCGAGACTTCCCCGGTGAACGGCACGAAACCTTCCAGCAGGCAGGCCACGCTGCCAAGCTCGGCAAACGTACCGACCACGTCTTCAGGCTTGCGCAGGACTTTCTGGCCCTTGCCGTCGTAACCCAGGGTACGGGTCTTGAGCACGGCGGGCAGGCCGATGGCGGCAACCGCGGCGTCCAGGTCGGCCTGGGACTGGATGTCGGCGAAGGCCGGCGTGGGGATGCCCAGGTCCTTGAACATGTTCTTTTCGAACCAGCGGTCACGGGCGATCCGCAAGGCTTCGGCGCTCGGGTAGACCGGGACGAACTGGGACAGGAACGCCACGGTTTCGGCCGGGACGCTTTCGAATTCGAAGGTCACCAGATCGACTTCATCGGCCAATTGGCGCAGGTGATCCTGGTCGCCGTAGTCGGCCCGCAGGTGTTCACCCAGCGCCGCGGCGCAGGCGTCAGGCGCCGGGTCCAGGAAAGCGAAGTTCATCCCCAGCGGCGTACCTGCCAGGGCCAACATGCGACCCAACTGGCCGCCACCGATTACACCGATCTTCATTCGTCAACAACCTCAGGCAATGCGTGGGTCTGGATTGTCCAGGACGCTGTCTGTCTGCTCAGCGCGGAATTTTTTCAGCACGGTATGGAACTGTGGATGCTTGGCGCCCAGGATGCTCGCCGACAGCAGGGCCGCGTTGATCGCGCCGGCCTTGCCGATGGCCAGGGTCGCGACCGGGATACCGGCCGGCATCTGCACGATCGACAGCAACGAGTCGACGCCCGAGAGCATCGACGACTGCACCGGCACGCCCAGCACCGGCAGGTGGGTCTTGGCCGCGCACATGCCCGGCAAGTGGGCCGCGCCACCGGCACCGGCGATGATCACCTCGATGCCACGTGCCTCGGCCTCTTCGGCGTACTGGAACAGCAGGTCCGGGGTACGGTGGGCAGAGACCACTTTCACCTCGTAAGGGATGCCGAGCTTTTCCAGCATATCGGCGGTGTGGCTAAGGGTGGACCAATCGGACTTGGAGCCCATGATCACGCCAACCAGTGCACTCATCGTCGTGCCTCTTCTCTCTGGGCGCCCGCAGGCGCGTCAAAAAACAACAAGCCACGCAGGAAACCGGCGTGGCTTGTTGTACGAATGATGGCCGGGCGAACCGACCGAAGGCCGGGCAGTATACCGAAAATGGTGCGTTAAACGCACTTTCGCCGACCATCTGTCATTTGGGCTGAAGTGGCGGTTTTATTGACTCGCAGGTCAGCGAGGGAACAACGCAAATCCCCTGTGGGAGCGGGCTTGCTCGCGAATGCGGAGTGTCAGTCGCCACCTACATGACTGACACTCCGCATTCGCGAGCAAGCCCGCTCCCACAGGGGGGGGTCCGTTATTGTCAGACCCCGGCCACACCCTGCGCCGCGCCGCCTTCGAGCTTGCGCCACAGCAACCGCACATTGGCCTTGCGCACCAGGGCGCAGCGGTACAGGCGGATCTCCAGGGGCACGTGCCATTGTGTGCCACCGCAGATCACCAGTTCGCCCCGGGCCAATTCGGCGCGTACGCTCAGGTGCGGCACCCAGGCGATGCCCAGGCCTTCCAGGGCCATGCTTTTCAGGCTGTCGGCCATGGCCGTCTCGTAGATCGTGGTGAACCGCAGCGCCCGCTGGCGCAGCAACTGGTTGACCGAACGCCCCAGGAACGCCCCGGCGCTGTAGGCCAACAGCGGCACGCTCGACTCGCCTTCAAGGTCGAACAGCGGGTTGCCATTGGCATCGGCGGCGCACACCGGGAGCATCTCGGTCTGGCCCAGGTGCAGTGACGGGAAGATCTCCGGGTCCATCTGCATGGCCGAATCCGGATCGTAGAAGGCCAGCATCAAATCGCAGCCACCTTCACGCAGGGCGTGGACGGCGTCGCCGACGTTGGTCGCCACCAGCCGCGTGGCGATGTTCATTCCTTCGTTGCGCAGTTGCGCGATCCAGCGTGGGAAGAAGCCCAGCGCCAGGGAGTGGGCGGCGGCCACTTGGATGACTTCGCCCTGGCCGCCTTCCAGGTGATGCAAATGGCGCAGCACTTCGCCCAATTGCTCCACCACCGTACGCGCCGTCACCAGGAACAACTGCCCCGCCGCCGTCAGCTCGACGGGCGTACGGGAGCGGTTGACCAGGGTCAGCCCCAGCGCAGCCTCAAGGCTGCGAATGCGTCGGCTGAATGCCGGTTGCGTCACGAAACGCCGCTCGGCGGCCTGGGAGAAACTGCGGGTCGCGGCCAGGGCACTGAAGTCCTCGAGCCACTTGCTTTCAAGATTCATCACGTCCTCCCCTACACGCACCAAAACAGGTCACACGTTCGCCGCACCCTCGGCGTCACACCGGCATTATGCCGAATATGCATAGGCCAGTGTTTAACAGCATTGGCCCTATTTTTCCCCAGAGCCTAGGATCCACAGCGTTCCGGCTCAGACCGGGTCCTTATCGAGATGATTTCCGTCATGTCCTCCGCTGCATCATTCCGCACAGAAAAAGACCTGCTTGGCGTACTCGAAGTACCAGCGCAAGCGTATTACGGCATCCAGACCCTACGAGCGGTAAACAACTTCCGTCTCTCCGGCGTCCCGATCTCGCATTACCCCAAGCTGGTGGTCGGTCTGGCAATGGTCAAACAAGCCGCCGCCGACGCCAACCGCGAACTGGGGCAGCTCAGCGAAGCCAAGCACGCCGCCATCAGCGAAGCCTGTGCACGATTGATCCGCGGCGACTTCCACGAAGAGTTCGTGGTGGACATGATCCAGGGCGGCGCCGGCACGTCGACCAACATGAATGCCAACGAAGTCATCGCCAACATCGCGCTGGAGGCCATGGGTCACCAGAAAGGCGAGTACCAGTACCTGCACCCCAACAACGACGTGAACATGGCGCAGTCCACCAACGACGCCTACCCGACCGCGATCCGCCTGGGTCTGCTGCTGGGTCACGACGCCTTGCTGGCCAGCCTCGACAGCCTGATCCAGGCGTTCGCCGCCAAGGGTGAGGAGTTCAGCCACGTCCTGAAAATGGGCCGCACCCAACTGCAGGATGCCGTGCCGATGACCCTCGGCCAGGAATTCCGCGCCTTCGCCACCACCCTGAGCGAAGACCTGGCGCGCCTGAAAACCCTGGCGCCTGAACTGCTCACCGAAGTGAACCTGGGCGGCACCGCCATCGGCACCGGCATCAACGCCGACCCGCGCTACCAGGCCCTGGCCGTACAGCGCCTGGCGACCATAAGTGGCCAACCGCTGGTTCCGGCCGCCGACTTGATCGAAGCCACCTCCGACATGGGCGCCTTCGTGCTGTTCTCCGGCATGCTCAAGCGCACCGCGGTCAAGCTGTCGAAGATCTGCAACGACCTGCGCCTGCTGTCCAGCGGCCCACGCACCGGCATCAACGAAATCAACCTGCCGGCCCGCCAGCCAGGCAGCTCGATCATGCCCGGCAAGGTCAACCCGGTGATCCCGGAAGCGGTCAACCAGGTGGCGTTCCAAATCATCGGCAACGACCTGGCCCTGACCATCGCGGCCGAAGGCGGCCAACTGCAACTGAACGTGATGGAGCCGCTGATCGCTTTCAAGATCTTCGACTCGATCCGCCTGCTGCAACGGGCCATGGACATGCTGCGCGAGCACTGCATCGTCGGCATCACCGCCAACGAAGCGCGCTGCCGCGAACTGGTCGAGCACTCGATCGGCCTGGTCACCGCCCTGAACCCGTACATCGGCTATGAAAACGCCACCCGCATCGCCCGTGTTGCCCTGGAAAGTGGCCGCGGCGTGCTGGAACTGGTGCGCGAAGAAGGCTTGCTCAACGACGCCATGCTCGACGACATCCTGCGCCCGGAAAACATGATTGCTCCGCGTCTGGTCCCGCTCAAAGCGTGATCGACACGGCCACCGCTCACCAGGTCGAGGGACTAGACACCTCTCACCTTTTGAGGGCTTGGGGATCTTCCCCAAGCCCTTTTTTTAATTGATAGCAGCCAGGGATGACCGAACCTGTGGGAAGGAACCTGCTCGCAATAAACGACGACACGCTGCCCGTTGTAAACCGTGTCGCCAACCAACGCGAGCAGGCTCGCCCCCACAAGAACCTGACCGTAAGGCCAGGTGTTCCAAAGGGTCCGTTTCGTCGGACGCACCACAACTGTGCAGACGGGCACCGCACTGATAGGTATAGTGCCGCCCCTCTTCGCATGAGCGGTCGTCCGCAACGAGACCCTTAAACATGCGAAAACCGAACTAATAACAAACCCGCGAAAATGGACCGGGACGAAACTCGCCTCATCTGTCGGGCCGCGCGCCGACCGGTGTAACGCGATGTTTCCAAATGGCCAGCATTTGCTTAAACAAAAAACAGCGAGGAATACTCATGCTCGAAGTCATCAACGACTTCCTATCAGGGAAAGTGCTGATCGTGCTCATTGTCGGGCTCGGTGGCTACTTCACGATCCGCTCGCGTTTCGTCCAGTTCCGTCACTTCTTCCACATGTTCACGGTGTTCCGTGACAGCCTGAAAAGCAGCACTGACCAGCTCAGTTCCTTCCAGGCCCTGATGCTCAGCCTGGCCGGCCGTGTCGGCGCGGGCAACATCGCCGGTGTCGGCATCGCCGTGACCCTCGGCGGCCCCGGTGCGGTGTTCTGGATGTGGGTAACCGCCCTGGTCGGTATGTCCAGCAGCTTCTTCGAGTGCTCCCTCGGCCAGCTCTACAAGCGCTGCGACTCCGAAGGCCAGTACCGTGGCGGCCCGTCCTATTACATCCAGCACGGCCTGCAGAAACGCTGGTTGGGCATGATCATGGCGTTCCTGCTGCTGGTCACCTTCGGCTTCGCCTTCAACGGCCTGCAAGCCCACGCGGTGACCCATTCCCTGAACAACGCTTTCGGCTTCGACACCACCTACACCGGCCTCGGCCTGGCGGTGCTGCTGGGCCTGGTGTTCATCGGCGGAATCAAGCGCATCGCCAAGGTTGCCGACCTGCTGGTACCGGTCAAGACCCTGGCGTACATCGCCGTGACCCTCTATGTGATCGTGCTGCAGTTCGAACATGTCCCGGGCATGCTGGCGACCATCGTCAAGAGCGCCTTTGGTCTGGACCAGGCTTTCGGCGGCCTGATCGGCAGCGCCATCGTCATGGGCGTCAAGCGTGGCGTATTCGCCAACGAAGCCGGCCTGGGCAGTGCGCCTAACGTCGCCGCCGTCGCGTCGGTCGAGCACCCGGTCGCCCAGGGCGTGGTCCAGGCGTTCAGCGTGTTCCTGGACACCTTCGTGATCTGCACCTGCACCGCGTTGCTGATCCTGCTGTCGGGTTTCTACACCCCGGGCTTCGAAGGCGACGGCATTGCCCTGACCCAGAACTCCCTGGCAGCCGTCGTGGGTGACTGGGGCCGGATATTCATCTCCGTGGCCCTGTCGTTGTTCGTGTTCACCTCGATCCTCTACAACTACTATCTGGGCGAGAACAACCTGCGCTTCATGATCGGTGACAATCGCAAGGTCCTGATGGGCTACCGCGCGCTGGTCCTGGTCCTGATTTTTTGGGGCGCCATCGAAAACCTCGGCACCGTGTTCGCTTTCGCCGACATCACCATGACCCTGCTGGCGTTCGTGAACCTGATCGCGCTGTTCCTGCTGTTCAAGGTCGGCATGCGCATCCTGCGCGACTACGATGACCAGCGTTCGGCCGGCATCAAGGTTCCGGTCTTCGACTCCAGCAAGTTCCCGGACCTGGATCTGGACCGCAAGGCCTGGCCTGCCAACCCGTCGGCGCCTGTTGCCCAGCCTGACGCCGCTTCGGCTGGCGTGACCGCAGCGCAACGCTGATCGGTAACAAGCTGTCTGGAAAAAACCGGACGCATCCCCTGCGTCCGGCGTGACACAACCTAAGGTCGGCGTCATGCTCGGCCTTATGTTGTGGCGGCTGACCCAAGCTGCCGTTTTCGTCCTCGGAGAACAACCATGAATTCCTCGACCTACCCTGCCGCCCAGCACGTCATGGTGCTCTATACCGGCGGCACCATCGGCATGCAGGCCAGCGCCCACGGCCTGGCCCCGGCATCCGGTTTCGAAGCACGGATGCGCGATTACCTGCACAGCCAACCCGAACTCGTCGTGCCGCAATGGCGCTTCCGGGAAATGTCGCCGTTGATCGACAGCGCCAACATGACCCCGGCCTATTGGCAGCAATTGCGCGAAGCGGTGGTCGATGCCGTGGACGTGCAGGGCTGCGACAGCGTGCTGATCCTGCATGGTACCGACACCCTGGCCTACAGCGCGGCGGCGATGAGCTTCCAACTGCTGGGCCTGCATGCCCGGGTCTGCTTTACCGGCTCGATGCTGCCAGCCGGCGTGACCGACAGCGACGCCTGGGAAAACCTCAGCGGCGCCCTGGTCGCCCTCGGCCAGGGCCTCGCGCCGGGCGTGCACTTGTACTTCCACGGTGAGCTGCTGGCGCCGACCCGTTGCGCGAAGGTGCGCAGCTTCGGTCGTCATCCGTTCAAGCGCCTGGAACGCCAGGGCGGCGGCACCCCGGCGCCGGCCCTGCCAGCGCAGCTGAACTACAACCAGCCCAAGCAATTGGCGAACATCGCAGCGCTGCCGCTGTTTCCCGGCATCAGTGCGCAGATCCTCGATGGCCTGCTGGGCAGCGGTATCCAGGGCCTGGTACTGGAATGCTACGGCAGCGGCACCGGGCCGAGCGACAACCCGGCCTTCCTCGCCAGCCTCGAGCGGGCGCGGGACAGCGGCGTGGTGGTCGTGGCGGTGACCCAATGCCACGAAGGTGGCGTCGAGCTGGACGTGTATGAAGCCGGTAGCCGCTTGCGCGGTGTCGGCGTGCTGTCCGGCGGCGGCATGACCCGCGAGGCCGCGTTTGGCAAATTGCAGGCGTTGATCGGCGCTGGCCTGCCGGTGCAGGAGGTTCGGCGGTTGGTAGAGCTGGACCTGTGCGGCGAGCTTATCTGATACCCGGCAATCCCTGTGGGAGCGAGCTTCCGACTTTCATCCGGCATATAACTTGCTCCGTTTCCAGCTTCCCCAGGCTGGAAACGGACATGCTTCATTCCCACCTCACCACCCTCAACGCCGTCTCACTGGTACTGAGCACCTTCAAAAGCGAAGGCTTGCCCAGCGATGCCTTGTTGGCCGGCAGCGGCATCAGCGCGGCGGACCTGAGCCGGGCCGATACGCGCATCACCACCAACCAGGAGATGCAGGTCTGCGCCAACGCAGTGGCCCTCAAGCGCGACATTGGCCTGGAATTGGGCCTGCGCATGCACGTTTCGTCCTACGGCATGCTCGGCTATGCCCTGCTCACCAGTGCCACCTTAGGTGACGCTTTGCGCCTGGCACTGCGCTACCCGGCGCTGTTGGGAACACTCTTCGAGCTGAATCTGGACGACGATGGCGAGCACATCTGGTTCAGCGCCAACGACTATCGGGAGAGCCCGGCCCTGGCGGTGTTCAACGCCGAGTTCTGCATGGTTTCGCTAAAGGTGATCTGCAACGACCTCCTCGGCCATGCACTGCCGTTGCACGCTGCGCGCTTCGAACACCCGGCGCCCGACTACCAGGCGCGCTACACCGCGCTCTTCGACTGCCCGGTACGCTTCGACAGCAGCGATAACGCTTTCGCCTTCGACCATCACTGGCTCGACCAACCCTTGCCCCTGGCCGACCCCATCACCCATCACGCCATGGCCGAACGCTGTCGCCGGCAGAACACCGAATTCACCGGACGCCAAGCCTGGCTTGGGCGGATCCGCCAGTTGCTCGACACCCAACTGGACGCCGCCCCCGGCCTGGAGGGCCTGGCCGAACAGATGAACTGCTCGGCGCGCACCTTGCGCCGCCACCTCAAGGACCTGGGCTGCAGCTACCAGGAACTGCTGGACGAACTGCGCTTCGAGCGGGCCAAGCAGATGCTCTGCGAAGACCAATTGCCGATCTATCGAATCGCCGAACGACTGGGCTTCAGCGAAACCGCCAGCTTCCGCCATGCCTTCGTGCGCTGGAGCGGCGTGGCGCCCAGCCAGTTCAGGGCCTGAATCACCGCTCTGGTAGGCAACGAGTCCCGTTTGGACTGGGACACCGCTACACCTTGAAGCCGGGGGTGTCTGTGCTGCGGCCATCGCGAGCAAGTTCGCTCCCACAGAGGATTGCCACTGTTCACACATGTTGCGAGCAGCCCCCCTGTGGGAGCGAGCTCGCTGGCGATGACGACCCGGTCAGCGCCGCAAAAACGCCTGATGCAACGCTTCCACCGTCTGGAAGTGATACGCCGGGCGCTCGGTGCTGAGTTCTTCGTGGCTGCCAAACCCATACCCGACCGCTGCCGCATCCAGGCCATTGCTGTGGGCGCCGATCAGGTCGTGTTTGCGGTCGCCGATCATCAGGGTGCTGGCTGGATCGAGACCCTCTTCGGCCAGCAGGTGGGCGATCAGCTCGACCTTGTTGGTACGGGTGCCGTCCAGTTCGCTACCGTAGATCACCTTGAAGTGCCGGGCGAAGTCGAAGTGGCGGGCGATTTCCCGGGCGAAGACCCAGGGTTTGGAAGTGGCGATGTACAACTGGCGCCCTTGGCCGCCCAAGGTTTCCAGCAGCGGCATCACGCCGTCGAAGACCCGGTTCTCATAAAGGCCGGTGACCTTGAAGCGCTCACGGTAGAAATTCACCGCTTCCCAGGCCTTGGCTTCGTCGAAGTCGTAGAACTGCATGAAGGCCTGCAACAGCGGCGGGCCGATGAAGTGCTCGAGGCGGGTGAGGTCGGGCTCGTCGATGCCCAATTTGCTCAGGGCGAACTGGATCGAACGGGTGATGCCCTCGCGCGGGTCGGTGAGGGTGCCGTCGAGGTCGAAGAGTACGGTTTGGTAATGCATGAAATTTCCTGGGCAATGGCGGGACGATTCAGGCCTGGTCGTAACCTTCGGCCAGATGCAGGTCCTTGAGCTTCACGTAGTTCGCCGCGCTGTAGGTGAAAAATGCGCGTTCCTTGTCCGTCAGCGGCCGAACCTGCTTCACCGGACTGCCCACGTACAAAAAGCCGCTCTCCAGCCGTTTGCCCGGCGGTACCAGGCTGCCGGCGCCGATGATGACGTCGTCTTCCACCACCGCGCCGTCCATGACGATGCTGCCCATGCCGATCAGGATCCGGCTGCCCACCGAGCAACCATGGAGCATGACCTTGTGGGCGATGGTCACGTCGTCGCCGATCAGCAATGGGAAGCCATCCGGATTGAAAGGCCCGGCGTGGGTGATGTGCAGCACGCAACCATCCTGGACACTGGTCCGCGCACCGATACGGATGCGGTGCATGTCGCCGCGAATGACCGTCAGCGGCCAGACGGAGCTGTCTTCGCCGATTTCGACGTCGCCGATCACCACCGCGGTGCTGTCGACAAAAGCGCCACGGGCGAGCCGCGGGCTGTGGTTCTGGTACGTGCGAAGGGTCACGATAGGCTCTCTCTTATCCGGTGATAGGCGCTGCTAGCTGCGGTGAACGCCGATTGTAATTAAGATGGGGCGATGTTTCTTCCAGCCAAGGTGTCGACCGTGAGCGTGAACAACCCTCTTTTGCAGCCCTATGACCTGCCGCCATTCTCGGCGATCCGTGCCGAGCACGTGCAACCGGCCATCGAGCAGATCCTGGCTGATAACCGTGCGGCCATTGCCGAAATCCTCAAGACCCAAGTCCAGCAGCCTACCTGGGCCGGCCTGGTATTGGCGATGGACGAGCTCAATGATCGCCTGGGCGCCGCCTGGAGCCCGGTCAGTCATTTGAACGCCGTGCGCAACAGCCCGGAACTGCGCGAAGCCTACGAGGCCTGCCTGCCGGCGCTGAGTGCCTACTCCACCGAACTGGGCCAGAACCGCGAGCTGTTCCAGGCGTTCGAAGCCCTGGCGAACAGCCCGGAGGCCGCCGGTTTCGACGTGGCGCAGAAAACCATCCTGGAACATTCCCTGCGTGATTTCCGCCTGTCGGGCATCGACCTGCCGCCCGAGCAGCAGAAGCGCTACGCCGAGGTGCAGAGCAAACTGTCCGAGCTGGGCAGCCGCTTCTCCAATCAACTGCTGGACGCGACCCAGGCCTGGACCAAGCACGTCACCGACGAGGCTGCCCTCGCCGGCCTGACCGATTCGGCCAAGGCGCAAATGGCCGCGGCCGCCCAGGCCAAAGAGCTGGACGGCTGGCTGATCAACCTGGAATTCCCCAGCTACTACGCGGTGATGACCTACGCCGAAGACCGCGCCCTGCGTGAAGAAGTCTACGCCGCCTACTGCACCCGCGCCTCGGACCAGGGCCCGAACGCCGGCCAGAACGACAACGGCCCGGTGATGGAACAGATCCTCGACCTGCGCCAGGAGCTGGCCCAATTGCTCGGTTTCGCCAACTTCGCCGAGTTGAGCCTGGCGACCAAGATGGCCGAATCCAGCGATCAGGTCCTCAGTTTCCTGCGTGACCTGGCCAAGCGCAGCAAACCGTTCGCCGCCTTGGATCTGGAACAGCTCAAAGCCTTCGCCGCCGAACAGGGCTGCCCCGACCTGCAAAGCTGGGACAGCGGTTTCTACGGTGAAAAACTGCGCCAGCAGCGTTACAGCGTGGCCCAGGAAGCCCTGCGCGCGTACTTCCCGATCGACAAAGTGCTGGGCGGCCTGTTCGCCATCGTGCAACGCCTCTACGGCATCGAGATCGCCGAACTGAAAGGCTTCGACAGCTGGCACCCAGACGTGCGCCTGTTCGAAATCAAGGAGAACGGCCAACACGTCGGCCGCTTCTTCTTCGACCTCTATGCCCGCGCCAACAAGCGTGGCGGCGCCTGGATGGACGGCGCCCGCGACCGTCGTCGCACCTTCGAAGGCGTCCTGCAAAGCCCCGTCGCGAACCTGGTGTGCAACTTCACCCCGGCCGACAGCGGCAAGCCGGCGCTATTGACCCACGATGAAGTCACCACCCTGTTCCACGAGTTCGGCCATGGCCTGCATCACCTGCTGACCCGCGTCGAACACGCTGGCGTGTCCGGCATCAACGGCGTGGCCTGGGATGCGGTGGAACTGCCGAGCCAGTTCATGGAGAACTGGTGCTGGGAGCCCGAAGGCCTGGCGCTGATTTCCGGCCACTATGAAACCGGCGAGCCGTTGCCCCAGGACCTGCTGGAAAAAATGCTCGCGGCGAAAAACTTCCAGTCCGGCCTGATGATGGTTCGCCAACTGGAGTTCTCGCTGTTCGACTTCGAGCTGCACGCCACCCACGGCGACGGCCGCAGCGTGCTGCAAGTGCTCGAAGGCGTGCGCGACGAAGTGTCGGTCATGCGTCCGCCGGCCTACAACCGTTTCCCCAACAGCTTCGCCCACATCTTCGCTGGCGGGTATGCGGCGGGCTATTACAGCTACAAGTGGGCGGAAGTGCTGTCGGCCGATGCGTTCTCCAAGTTCGAAGAGGACGGCGTGCTCAACGCAGCCACCGGTCGTGCCTTCCGCGAGGCGATCCTGGCCCGTGGCGGCTCCCAGGAACCGATGGTGCTGTTCGTCGACTTCCGTGGCCGTGAACCGTCGATTGACGCACTCTTGCGCCATAGCGGCCTGACCAAGGACGCGGCAGCATGAGTGAGGGGCCTGTGATTACCAAACGACGCTTCATCGCCGGGGCGGTCTGCCCGGCGTGCAGTGAGCCGGACAAGTTGATGATGTGGAACGAAGACGGCGTGCCGCACCGCGAATGCGTGGCCTGCGGTTATTCCGACACGCTCAACGAGCAAGGCCTGTCGGTGCCCAAGGAATTGGGCACCCGTGTGAACACCCTGGCGCCCAAGGTGCCGGACGCCAAGGTCCAGGCGGTGCAGTTTTTCCCCAACCCCAAGTTGAAGAAAAAGACCGACTGACATCTGCGGCATCATCTTCCGGGCCGCCCGGCCCGGAAGCGATACATATTTACCGCCGGGCCCGGGCCCTTCCTTCACAGACTGTCCAGCCAGTACTGACTGACAGGAAGGTTCCCATGCTCGACGATGACAATCCGCTGTTGCAGGCCTATGACCTGCCCCCGTTTGCCCACATCCAGGCCCGGCATTTCTCGCCGGCCCTCGACCGGATCCTGGTGGAAAGTCGCGCTCAAGTGGCCGACATCATCAAGACCCAGACCCCCTTTCCCACCTGGGATGACCTGGTGCTGGCCATGGACGAAATCCATGGGCGCCTGGAGGGTTTCGGCTACCTGCTGCATCTCCTGACCACGACCAGGCCAGGGGCGGCCTGGGCGCAAGCTTCCCTGGAGTGCACTGAACGGCTGCATGACTTCCAGGTTGAACTCAAACAACACCCCACGCTGTTCACGCTTTACCAGCGCCTGGCAGACAGTCAGATCGCCGAGCATTTCGCCCCGGCTCGCAAACGGGTCCTGAAAAAAATCCTCGGCCAGTTTCACCAGAACAGGTCGGCAGGGCACCTGTCGGCTGACCTGAATCTGTTGAAGTTGCGCATCGACGAACTCCAGGGGTTATTCCTGGAGAACCTGCACATGGCCAATCAGGCCTGGAGTAAAGCGTTTGACGATGAAGCCCCGCTGAGCGGCCTGCCGTCGCGCTTCAAACAACAGATGGCCCAGCGGGCACGCGATGCCGGGCGCACGGGATGGTTGCTGACGCTCAGCGAGGAATCGTTTGGCGTCGTCATTCAATACGCCGACAACCGCGCCCTCCGTCAGCAAATGTACGAGGCCTACAGCACCCGCGCATCGGATCAGGGCCCCCAGGCGGGCCATTTCGACAACAGCGACATACTCAGGCAGTTGTTGGAAGACCGTCATCGGTACGCCACCGCCCTGGGCTATTCGGATTTCGCTCAAATGGCGATTGAGCCCGAGCAAGCCGTGTCCACCGAAGAAGTCCTGGCTTTCCTGGGGGCCCAACTCAAACGACAGCACGGCGTTTTCGAGCGGGACGCGCGCCAGCTCAAGGCCTTCGCCACGCAACAGGGTTTCAACGAACTCCAGCCGTGGGACTACCCCTACCTGGCGAATCAACTTCGCCAGCAGGCAGCGGGCCTCTCCAAGCAAGCGCTGAGCGTCTGGTTCCCCTTGGAGTCCACCTTCGCACAGCTACTGCTGATGGCGACTGAGCTGTTCGGGGTGAGCTTCGCCGAGCGACATGACGTGGCGACCTGGCACCCGGATGTGCGCCTTTTCGAAATCAGCGAATGGGGAGCGGTCATCGGCTACCTCTATTTCGATCCGTTTTCGGATGCAAGCCGAGACGGCTACCCCAATACCACCACCCTGCGCAGCCGCCACATCACCGCCGAGGGACGCCCGCGACACCCCATTGCGACGCTGCATGGCTGGCTGCCGCGCAGCGTAGGGGCGGACCCGGTCCTGCTCGATCATCTGCAACTGCGTATTCTTTTCCATGAGTTCGGCCATTGCCTGCAGCATGTCCTGACCCGCGCCGAATACCGTGACCTGTCGGGCATCTCTGGCCTGTCCCGCGATACCGCCGAGTTCGCCGGGGTGTTGTTCGAACAATGGTGCTTCTCCAGGCAATGCCTGGTGCGAGTCTCCAGGCACTATCAAACCGGGGCGACGATGCCTGACAAGGTCGCCGGTCAAGTGTTGGCCTTTGCTACCACCCAGGCCAGTTGGGAAACCGCTGTCCTGTTGCGCAACGCGTTATTCGATATCGAGCTGCACCGCACCCACGGCGACGGGCGAACCGTCCAGCAGGTGTTCGATCAAGCCAGTGCACAGGTGGGGCATTTGCCGGTGTCCGCGAACGAGCGCTGGCCCAATGGCCTGGACTACCTGGTGACCGGCTATGGCGCGCGGATCTACGCCTATGCCTGGTCGAAGGCACTGGCCGCCAGTGTGTTCCAGCGATTCCAGCGTGACGGACTGTTCAACCCGGCAACAGGCCGGGCACTGCGCGAAACCATTTTTGCCCCGGGGGACTTGCGACCGTTGTCCGAATCCATCGCCACCTTTACCGGCACGCCGCCGATCAACGCTGCGGCAGCGCCACCTGGGGGTCGAGGTGCTGCGCCGGCGTCGTTGAATTGACCCAACTTTCCAGGGAGCAAAGGGCAAAGACGCTGGTGCTGCAATCGCCGTTCGCCAATGCCGTGCGGAGTTTGTCGATGTCGGCCTGCATCATGTAGCGCACCCCGTCCTTGAAATGATGACTGTCACCGAAGCCACCTTCGGTCATCTCGTTCAGGGCGTCTTCCTTGCTCCAGCCCTGGACCACCACCCGGTACATGGCGGCCACCAGCCCGGTGCGGTCCGAGCCGTGCTTGCAGTGCATCAGCACCGGCCCCTTGGCTTCGGCTGCCTGGACGGCGCGCAAGGCCCTGAGTATGTCGCTGTCATCGACGTGATTGGTGCGATAGGGCAACTGCACCTGCTCGATGCCGGGGGTGGACAGCCAGCGCTTGTCCGACTCCGGCAGGAAGGTGATGACCGTGCCGATCCTGAGCTTCGTCAGCAAAGGCACCGCCCCGCCGTCCGGCAGGGAGCTGCGGTAGAGCGTGGGGGACATCTGGAAGAGGTTGTAGTCCTTTTCCACCGGCTGCGCCCATTCAGCAGGCCTCGTCTCAGGGGAATCGGCCGCTTGGGCGGGCGCTTCGGCCAGCCCGGTGAGCAAGGCCAGGCAGAGCAGCGAACGGGAGCAGAACTTGAGCATGCATGAACGACCGAAAGTGAAGAAACACGAGAGGCTCAGTCTCGGCTCGCTGCGGTTAAAAGCCTGTGAGGAGAACGTCAAAGCGTTGTGAACGCCGATCCAGTATTTGGGCTGCTGAATGGCACTGGCCTTAATCGAATACAGCGAATACTGTATGCACATACAGCTTTCGGAGTATTCCCATGCCAGCCATTCTTCCACCGCGCGGCCGCGGCACCGCGACCAACCCGCATAACCGCTTCGCCCCGAGCCGCTCGGTGGTCGAAGATGACGGCTGGTATCAGGAAGTCCCGCAGACCCAGGGCACCGAAGTGCGTATCGAAACGGCGAAGACCATCATTACCCGCAACACCTCGTCCGATATCCCGTTCGACCGCTCGATCAACCCGTACCGAGGCTGCGAACACGGCTGCATCTACTGCTATGCACGACCCAGCCATGCCTATTGGGACCTGTCGCCGGGGCTGGATTTCGAAACGAAGCTGATCGCCAAGACCAATGCCGCCGATGTGCTGGAAGAGCAATTGTCCCGGCGCGGCTATCAATGCGCACCGATCGCGCTGGGGTCCAACACCGATCCCTATCAGCCTATCGAACGCGAACACCGCATAACCCGCCGGATTCTCGAGGTGCTGCTGCGTTATCGGCATCCGGTGACCATCGTCACCAAGGGTTCGCTGATCCTGCGCGACCTGGACCTGCTGACCGAGCTGGCGCAACAACGTCTGGTGCACGTGATGATCAGCCTCACCACCCTGGACGATGAACTCAAGCGCATTCTCGAACCCCGCGCGGCGGCACCCAAGGCTCGGCTGCGGGCGATCAAGGTCATGCGCGAGGCGGGGATTGCCGTGGGGGTGCTGTGCGCACCGATGATCCCGATGATCAACGACAGCGAGATCGAGAGCCTGCTGGCCGAAGCCCACGCCGCCGGCGCGCAGAATGCCGCCTACGTCATGCTGCGCCTGCCGCTGGAAGTCGCGCCGCTGTTTGAGCAATGGTTGCAGGCGCATTACCCGCAACGCGCTGCCCACGTGCTGAGCCTGGTGCGCCAGAGCCGCGGTGGCGAACTGTATGACAGCCGCTTCGGTGCGCGGATGCGCGGCGAAGGCCCGTTCGCCGACCTGCTGGCCCAGCGATTTGCCAAGGCACTCAAGCGCCTGGGGCTGGAGCGCCGCGACGGATATAATCTTGACTGCGATGCCTTCTGTCCGCCGGGCCGACAGATGTCGTTGATTTGATTAAAGTTGAACCTGGAACGGCTCTGGACATGATCTGCGCCAGCGTTTCGCCACCCCTGGAATCATTGTCCTAGAGCCTTCGATTTCAGTTTGAGTTAAGTTTCGGCCGCTACCTTGTTCAGCGAGTGACTGACAGGTCGAACACCCCGACCTGGACGTATTTTAACCAGCCACTGGCGTCATACCGTCAAAAGAGGATGAATCATGAGTGACAAGGATAAACAGCCGTTGGCTGCGTCGGCTTCAGCCCAACCCGAGGCGGAAACCGCCGATGCAGCGCTGCAGCATATTGTTGACGGCTTTTTGCATTTCCATCACGAGATCTTTCCGCAACAGGAAGAACTCTTCAAGAAACTCGCCACCGCCCAAGCCCCCCGGGCGATGTTCATCACCTGCGCCGATTCGCGCATCGTGCCCGAGTTGATCACCCATAGCTCCCCCGGCGACCTGTTCGTGACCCGTAACGTTGGCAACGTCGTGCCGCCTTACGGGCAGATGAACGGCGGCGTCTCCACCGCCATCGAATACGCCGTGCTGGCCCTCGGTGTGCAACACATCATTGTCTGCGGCCATTCCGACTGCGGCGCCATGCGTGCCGTGCTCAACCCCGACACCCTGGAAAAAATGCCCACGGTCAAGGCCTGGCTGCGCCACGCCGAAGTGGCCAAGACCATGGTCCATGACAACTGTCCGTGCGGCGACGAAAAACAGACCATGCCCATTCTCACCGAAGAGAACGTGATCGCACAGCTGCAGCATTTGCGAACGCATCCCTCGGTAGCGTCGCGCATGGCCAGCGGTCAGTTGTTCATCCATGGCTGGGTGTACAACATCGAGACCAGCGAGATCAAAGCCTTTGACGCGGACCAGGGACGTTTCCTGCCGCTCGATGGCAGCCATCCGATACCGGTGGCGACGCCCAAAGCGCGCTTCTAACCACTCTTAAACTTGTGTGGTTCAAGCCTTGCCGCCATTTGCGCGGTAGGGCTTCGCCATGCCTGAAGAAAACTTCGGGAGAGTTGCCATGCGTGCTGCTCAATTAAAAGCTGTTCTGCCACGGGAGCTGTTGGCTTCGGTGGTTGTGTTTCTGGTGGCCCTGCCTTTGTGCATGGGCATCGCCATCGCCTCTGGCCTGCCGCCGGCCAAGGGCCTGATTACCGGCATCATCGGTGGTTTGGTGGTGGGTTTCCTGGCCGGCTCGAAGCTGCAAGTCAGTGGCCCGGCCGCCGGCTTGGCGGTTTTGGTCTTCGAACTGGTGCGCCAGCATGGCGTGGCAATGCTCGGGCCGATCCTGCTGCTGGCCGGTCTGCTGCAATTGTTGGCCGGGCGTTTTCGCCTGGGCTGCTGGTTCCGGGTCACCGCGCCTGCCGTGGTGTACGGCATGCTCGCGGGTATTGGCGTGCTGATCATACTGTCCCAGGTCCATGTGATGCTCGACGCCGCGCCCAAGCCCTCCGGGCTGGATAACCTGGCGGCGTTCCCGGCGGCGGTGGCCCAGGCCTTGCCGTCTTTCGGCTGGCAGGCGGGTCTGCTCGGTCTGTCGACGATTGCGGTGATGTGGCTGTGGGAAAAGTTTCGCCCCCACCGTCTGCGCTTCATTCCTGGCGCCTTGCTGGGTGTCGGCCTGGCGACCGTCGCCAGCCTGGTGCTGGCCTTGCAGGTCAAGCGTGTGGAAGTGCCGGAGAACATGGCCGAAGCCATTGATTGGCTGCGCCCGGCGGACCTGCTGAACCTGGCCGACCCGACGCTGCTGATCGCCGCATTCGCGGTGGCTTTCATCGCCAGCGCCGAAACCCTGCTGTCAGCGGCCGCCGTCGATCGCATGCACAGCGGTGAACGTGCGGACTTCGACCGGGAACTGTCGGCCCAAGGTATCGGCAACATGCTCTGCGGCCTGCTCGGCGCCCTGCCGATGACCGGCGTGATCGTGCGCAGCTCGGCCAACGTCCAGGCCGGGGCTACCACACGGATGTCGACGATTTTCCACGGCCTGTGGTTGCTGCTGTTCGTATTGTTGCTGTCCAGCGTGCTGCAAAGCATTCCGGTGGCGAGCCTGGCAGGTGTGCTGGTGTACACCGGTTTCAAACTGGTGGACCTCAAGGCGTTTCGCAGCCTGGGCCGTTATGGCCGGATGCCGATGTTTACCTACGCCGCAACGGCCCTGGCGATCATCTTCACCGACCTGCTGACCGGTGTGCTGATCGGCTTCGGCCTGACCCTGGCGAAACTGGCCTGGAAAGCCTCGCGTCTGAAAATCAGCCTGATCGACCTGCCTCAGGAAGGCGAGATGGAACTGCGATTGGTCGGGGCGGCCACCTTCCTCAAGGTGCCGGCATTGACCCAGGTACTGGGCACCATACCGACCGGCGCGACCGTGCACGTGCCGCTCAACAACCTGAGCTACATCGACCACTCGTGCCTGGAGTTGCTGGAAGAATGGGGCAGGGCGAATGCCAGCAAGGGTTCGAAGCTGCTGATCGAATCCCGCGGGCTCAAGCGTAGGTTGGAGGGGCGGTTGCGCACGACCGTGGGGGTTGGCGCGGCTTCTGCCTGACACCCAGGAAACCCTGTGGGAGCGAGCTTGCTCGCGATAGCGGTGTATCAGCCAACTGCGATGTTGCTGGTCCAATGCAATCGCGAGCAAGCTCGCTCCCACAGAGGATTGTTGCTGGACATCTATTTTATGAACCAGCCGGATTCAATGTGGGAGCGGGCTTGCTCGCGAAGGCGTAGTGTCAGGCAACTCTTTCGTTAGCTGATACATCGCTTTCGCGAGCAAGCCCGCTCCCACAGGGGTTATGTGTTTCAGCCGGATCAAGCCGCCGGCTGATCCAGCTCCAGCCCCACGCCCAGACGACGGGACATGCACGGCCAGCGCTTCCAGGCCGCGCCGGTTTCCGGGCTGCTGAGCTTCTCGCGGTAGGTTTCTACCGACTCCAATGCAAACGTCTCGTCGTTGAGCATCTCATCGAACGTGTGATGGACCACTTCATCGAGTTGGTTGGCAAATGCCTCACCGATCAACTGGTGGGCGATCAGGTTGGCGACCGTCATGTCCAAGGGGATCAATGGCTGGCCGAAATGCTTGATGTACAGGTCGTTGACCTCTTCGACGAACCGATGCGCCAGGTAGGCTTCGTCCAGAAGGCTGTCGAGCCCGACATGCCCAGCCATGATGGTCGGCGGCTGGAGGAAGTACTGTTCGGCAATCTTCAGTACCGGTTTGATCTGCGACTCGATACCCGCCTCCCTGGCGACATCATTGGCTGCATCCAGCAGGTCGGGTACCTCATCAATGTAGGCGGCGACAAAACGCGCCAGGACGTCGTTGGCGTTCGCGTCCGGCAATTGAATGGCTCGGTGCAGGTTCGGCAGTTGGGCCGTCAACTGACGAGTCAACTGACCGGTCTCAGCTTCATGTTGTTGGGCTTTTTGGATCTGCTCGCGCAATGCGGCGGTGTTCATGACAACTCCAGGAAACAAAGGCAAAGAAATAGGGAAGACATAACTTAGCTGGCCCAAAAACACTCCTAAGACCTATTTTTCATAACCGCCTCATCCTTGCTGCGCCACAGTTATATCGGTTTGCCATCACTTAGTTCGCATCCTTCTCCATTCGTGGGCTCTAGCGCAAGCCCCGGCTGTTTCAAACGATTTACGCCATCGCGTTGCGAGGTTGCAGGTGCTGTCTATACTCGGTTTGGAATGGAGTTAGCTGATGACACCCGATTGCATGTGCAGCAAGGCGCGGCGGTTCAAGTTGGTAGTCTGAAGTAGCCGATCCCTTGCCGCAGGCTTTACGCCTACGGGATAACAAGAACGATAAGGGGAACCCGCAATGACGCGACATCCACACGTATGGATGGGCCTCCTGTTGTGGTCGATTTTCAGCCAGGCACAAGCGGCCTGGACTGTGAATATGGCGCCTGGAGCGACACAGATCAGCAACGCAGTGTTCGACCTGCACATGACCATCTTCTGGATCTGTGTGGTCATCGGCATCATCGTCTTCGGCGCCATGTTCTGGTCGATGATGATGCACCGCCGCTCAACCGGCCAGAATGCCGCGCACTTCCACGAAAACACCCGCGTTGAAATCCTCTGGACCATCGTGCCCTTCCTGATCCTGGTGCTGATGGCGATTCCCGCCACCGCCACCCTGATCAAGATGTACGACTCCAGCGAGTCGGACATCGATATCCAGATCACTGGCTATCAATGGAAGTGGCACTACAAGTACCTGGGCCAGGACGTCGAGTTCTTCAGCAACCTGGCGACCCCCGCCGAACAGATCCATAACCAGAGCGCCAAGGGCGAGCATTACCTGCTGGAGGTCGACAAGCCGCTGGTGCTGCCGGTCGATGCCAAGGTGCGCTTCCTGGTGACCTCCGCCGACGTGATCCACTCCTGGTGGGTGCCGGCCTTCGCGGTCAAGCGCGATGCGATCCCCGGGTTCGTCAACGAAGCCTGGACCCGTGTCGACAAGCCCGGCCTGTACCGCGGCCAATGCGCCGAGCTGTGTGGCAAGGACCATGGTTTCATGCCGATCGTGGTGGAGGTCAAGAGCAAGCCCGACTACGAGAAATGGCTGGGCGAACGCAAGGCCGAAGCCGCCCAGCTCAAGGAGCTGACCAGCAAGGAATGGACGCTCGAAGAACTCAAGGAACGTGGCGACAAGGTCTACCACACCACCTGCGTGGCCTGTCACCAGGCCGAAGGACAAGGCCTGCCACCGATGTTCCCGGCGCTCAAGGGTTCGAAAATCGCCACCGGGCCGATCAAGGATCACCTGAACATTGTCTTCCACGGCAAACCCGGCACCTCCATGGCCGCGTTCGGCAAACAGTTGTCGGAAGTCGATATCGCCGCGGTCGTGACCTATGAACGCAACGCCTGGGGCAACAACAAGGGCGACATGGTGACGCCGAAAGAAGTGCTGGAACTCAAACAGGCGGAAAGCCAATGAGCCGGCCTGACGTGTGTTCCCGTAACCGGTCGGGGCTTACCGCCCCGCACCGTCCAGCCCACTCGTTCGAAGGAGACAGGACATGAGTGCTGTGATCGATGACCACGGTCATGCCGGCGCCGACCACGCCCACGGCCCCGCCAAGGGCCTGATGCGCTGGGTGCTGACCACCAACCACAAAGATATCGGCACGCTGTACCTGTGGTTCGCCTTCTCGATGTTCCTGCTGGGCGGCTCGTTCGCCATGGTGATCCGCGCCGAGCTGTTCCAGCCCGGCCTGCAGATCGTGCAGCCGGAATTCTTCAACCAGATGACCACCATGCATGGCCTGGTGATGGTCTTCGGCGCGGTGATGCCGGCGTTCGTCGGCCTCGCCAACTGGATGATCCCGCTGATGATCGGCGCGCCGGACATGGCCCTGCCACGGATGAACAACTTCAGCTTCTGGCTGTTGCCCGCCGCGTTCCTGATGCTGGTGTCGACGCTGTTCACACCGGGGGGCGGGCCGAACTTCGGCTGGACCTTCTACGCACCGCTGTCCACCACCTATGCGCCGGAAAGCGTGACGTTCTTCATCTTTGCCATCCACCTGATGGGCATCAGTTCGATCATGGGCGCGATCAACGTGGTCGCCACCATCCTCAACCTGCGCGCCCCCGGCATGACCCTGATGAAAATGCCACTGTTCGTCTGGACCTGGCTGATCACCGCGTTCCTGCTGATCGCAGTGATGCCGGTGCTGGCCGGCTGCGTGACGATGATGCTGATGGACATTCACTTCGGCACCAGCTTCTTCAGTGCCGCCGGCGGTGGCGACCCGGTGCTGTTCCAGCACGTGTTCTGGTTCTTCGGCCACCCCGAGGTGTACATCATGATCCTGCCGGCCTTCGGTGCCGTCAGCTCGATCATCCCGGCCTTCTCGCGCAAGCCGTTGTTCGGCTACACCTCGATGGTCTACGCCACGGCCGCGATTGCGTTCCTGTCGTTCATCGTCTGGGCGCACCACATGTTCGTGGTGGGCATTCCGCTGGTGGGCGAGCTGTTCTTCATGTACGCCACCCTGCTGATCGCCGTGCCCACCGGGGTGAAGGTGTTCAACTGGGCCAGCACCATGTGGCAAGGCTCGCTGACCTTCGAGACGCCGATGCTGTTTGCCGTGGCGTTCGTGATCCTGTTCTCCATCGGTGGTTTCTCCGGGCTGATGCTGGCCATCGCCCCGGCGGACTTCCAGTACCAGGACACCTACTTCGTGGTGGCGCACTTCCACTATGTGCTGGTGCCCGGCGCGATCTTCGGGATCTTCGCCTCGGCCTACTACTGGCTGCCGAAATGGACCGGCCACATGTACGACGAAACCCTCGGCAAACTGCACTTCTGGCTGTCCTTCATTGGGATGAACATGGCGTTCTTCCCGATGCACTTCGTCGGCCTGGCGGGCATGCCCCGGCGGATTCCCGACTACAACCTGCAGTTCGCCGACTTCAACATGGTCTCGTCCATCGGCGCGTTCATGTTCGGCACCACGCAGATCTTCTTCCTGTTCATCGTGATCAAGACCATCCGTGGTGGCGAGCCGGCACCGGCCAAGCCGTGGGATGGGGCCGAAGGGCTGGAGTGGAGCGTGCCGTCGCCGGCGCCGTATCACACCTTTACCACGCCGCCGGAAGTGAAATGAGATGACACAGAGGACCTGTGTGGGAGCGGGCTTGCTCGCGAATCAGACGACGCGGTCTAACAGAAACACCGCGTCATCGTTCTTCGCGAGCAAGCCCGCTCCCACAGGGTTCAGTGCAAGGAGCCGCATCCATGGCTGATTCGATTTCGATGAAGAAACTGGTCACCCGCCTGCTGCTGGTGGTGGTAGCCATGTTCATCTTCGGGTTTGCCCTGGTGCCGATCTACGACGTGATGTGCAAGGCGTTCGGCATCAACGGCAAGACCGCCGGGCAATACGAAGGCGAGCAGACCGTCGATGAATCGCGCCAGGTTCGCGTGCAGTTCCTGTCGACCAATTCGGTGGACATGCCCTGGGACTTCTACCCCAAGGGCGATGAACTGGTGGTCCGGCCGGGGGCGGTGAACGAGATGGTCTTTGTCGTCCACAACCCCACCAACCGGCCAATGAGTGCCCAGGCGGTGCCGAGCATCGCGCCGAGCAACGCGGCGGCGTATTTCCACAAGACCGAATGTTTTTGTTTTACCCAGCAAGTGCTGCAACCCGGCGAACGCATCGAAATGCCCATGCGCTTCATCGTCGACCGGGACATGCCCAAGGAAGTGAAGCATCTGACGCTGTCCTACACGCTGTTCGACATCACCGCTCGTCATCCACCGGTGGCTTTAAACACTGACCGATAGCGTGCCCGATAAGGAGAACAATAAATGGCAACTCACGAACACTATTACGTTCCGGCCCAGAGCAAATGGCCGATCATCGCCACGGTCGGGATGTTCGTCACGGTGTATGGCCTGGCCACCTGGTTCAACGACTTGAAGGCCGCCCGGCCGGACTCCCACGGCCCGCTGATCTTTTTCGTCGGCGGCCTGCTGGTGGCCTACATGCTGTTCGGCTGGTTCGGCGCGGTGATCAAGGAAAGTCGCGCCGGGCTGTACAGCGCCCAGCTCGACCGCTCGTTCCGCTGGGGCATGAGCTGGTTCATCTTTTCCGAGGTGATGTTCTTCATCGCGTTCTTCGGTGCGCTGTTCTATGTGCGCACGATCTCGGCGCCGGGGTTGGCCGGTGAAGGCAGCAAGGGTTTGTCGGAGATGCTCTGGCCGAACTTCGAATACGTCTGGCCGTTGTTGAACAACCCCGACCCCAAGCTCTTCCCACCGCCCAAGGATGTGATCAGCCCCTGGGGCCTGCCGCTGCTCAACACCATCCTGCTGGTCAGCTCCAGCGTCACGGTAACCATCGCCCACCATGCCTTGAAAAAAGGCCATCGCGGCGCGCTGAAAATCTGGCTGGCGATCACCGTGCTGCTGGGTTGCGCCTTCCTGGGCTTCCAGGCCGAGGAATACATCCACGCCTATAAAGAGCTGGGCCTGACGTTGGGTTCGGGCATCTACGGCGCGACGTTCTTCATGCTCACCGGGTTCCACGGCGCCCACGTCACCATCGGCACGATCATCCTGTTCGTCATGCTGATGCGCATCATGCGCGGGCATTTCGACAACGAGCATCAGTTCGGCTTCGAGGCGGCGAGCTGGTACTGGCACTTTGTCGATGTGGTGTGGATCGGCTTGTTCTTCTTCGTCTACATCCTCTGAGGCAGCCGTTACCAGGGTGCTTGGGACACCAACTGGCCGCTGAAAAAGCCCCAGGCGATCAAGCCGACGGTAACAGCGGCCAAGGCGACCCGAATCGCCAAGGCGATGACCAGGCGATTGGAACTGCTGTCGTCCTTGACCAGAAAAAACAGACCGCTGAACAGGCTGGCAATCGTGGCAATCAGCATCAGGACGATGGCTGCTTTTAGCATTAGGGACACTCCGGGGGACGCAATGCACGTGAGTATAGCTATCCCGTTCGACGGCTTTCGGACGGCGCCATGAAACACTTTCGGCCGGGCATCCTGCCGTCGCTGGTGGTCGCCGTTCTGGTGCCGGTGATGGTGTGCCTGGGGTTCTGGCAACTGAGCCGGGGCGAACAGAAACGTGTGCTCATGGACACTTACGCCGAGCGCCGCGTGGCGCCGCCGCTGGACAGCACCGAGCTGGCACACACCACCGACCCGGCCTTTCGAGCGGTCACGCTGCAGGGCCAGTTCGACGCCGAGCACAGCATCCTGCTGGACAACCGCCAACACGACGGCAAGGTCGGCGTCGAGTTGCTGCAACCGTTCCTCGACCACCGGACCGGGCTCTGGCTGCTGGTCAATCGCGGCTGGCTGCCCTGGCCGGACCGACGCACCCCGCCGGTCTTCAACACGCCGGAACAACCCGTCAGCCTCCAGGCCTGGGTCTATGTCGCCCCCGGCGCGACGTTCCAGCTCCACGCCGACCCGGCCGGCGCTCCCTGGCCGCGACTGGTCACCGCCATCGAGCCGGACAAGCTCTGGGCCGACCTGGGCCGCAGCGGCTTCGCCTATGAATTGCGCCAACAAAGCGGCCCCGGCGCCTACAGGACCGATTGGCCCGTCGTGGCCATGGGGCCGGAAAAACACCTCGGTTATGCCGTGCAGTGGTTCGCCATGGCGGCGGCCCTGTTCGGCCTTTTTCTTTATCTCGGATGGCACAACGCAGGGAGACACCATGGGAAGCACCATGAATCCAACCAACACGTCTGAGGCGCCCGCGGCACACAACCGTCGCAAGGGCCGCGTGCAATTGCTGCTGATCGTGCTCGGGGTGATCGGCCCGATGATCCTGGCCACCGGCATGTACAAATTCCAGTTCTGGGTGCCCGACAGCCGCAGCTACCACGGCGAACTGATCGGCACCGGCCAGACCCGCGCCGAGATTGGCGTGCAGGCCGACGAGCAGCGCTGGCAGATCCTGGTCACGGCGCCACAGGAATGCTCGGTGGATTGCCGGCAACTGGTGTACCTGGCCCGGCAAGTCCAGATCAGCCTGGGCCGCGAAGCCTCTCGCGCCAGCCATGCCCTGGCGGTGGCGCAACCGTTGGACGCCGAGTACGACGCTCAACTGCAACGCGAATACCCGCAACTTCAACGCTACCCACTGGACCTGCCGGCCTATCAGAAAGGCGCCCAGGGCTCCGGCGGCGCCCAACTGTGGATCATCGACCCCCACAGCAACCTGGTGCTGCGCTACGACGCCCGGGTCAAGGGCAAGGACCTGCTCAACGACCTGCGCCACTTGCTGAAACTGTCGAACATCGGATGAGGGCATCGACATGGCCAAACCAGGATTTCGCCTCGCGCTGTTCGCCACGCTGCTGGCACTGATCGTCGTATTGCTGGGCGCCTACACCCGGCTGACCCATGCTGGCCTGGGTTGCCCGGACTGGCCCGGTTGCTACGGGTTCATCAGCGTGCCCAAGAGCGAAGCCCAACTGGCCCATGCCGAGCTGCACTTTCCCGACACCCCGGTGGAAGCCCACAAGGGCTGGAACGAGATGGTCCATCGCTACTTCGCCGGGGGCCTGGGCTTGATGATCGTAGCGTTGGCGGCGCGGTCCTGGATGAACCGCCACCGCCCGGGTCAGCCATTGAAATTGCCGCTGTTCCTGCTGGCGGTGGTCTTCGCGCAAGCGGCGTTCGGCATGTGGACCGTGACCCTCAAGCTCTGGCCCCAAGTGGTCACCGGGCATTTGCTGGGCGGCTTCGCGACGTTGAGCCTGTTGTTCCTGCTGACCTTACGACTGTCCGGCGTGCTGCCGGCGCTGACCGTGCCCAAGCGCCTGCAACACTGGGCCACCGCCGGGCTGCTGCTGGTGATCGGCCAGATCGCCCTCGGCGGTTGGGTCAGTTCCAACTACGCCGCCGTGGCCTGCATCGACTTCCCCACCTGCCACGGCCAATGGCTGCCACCGGCCGACTTTGCCAACGGCTTTCACCTGACCCAACACATCGGCCCCAACTACCTGGGCGGGCAACTGGACAGCGACGCCCGCACCGCCATCCACCTGACCCACCGCATCGGCGCGTTGCTGGTGACGGTGGTGCTGCTGGGCCTGGCCTGGCAATTGAAAACCGTCGGCATGACCCGCCTGGCCGGCCTGGTGCTGATTGCACTAGGCGCGCAAATCACCCTGGGCATCAGCAACGTGCTGTTCCACCTGCCGTTGCCGGTGGCCGTCGCCCACAACGCCGGGGGCGCCGCGTTGCTGCTGACCCTGGTATTGGTCAACTATCACGCCCGTACCAGCCTGGTCCGGGTCAAGCATCAGGTCCCACTGCGCTGGCGGTTCAACCCGCATAAACACGGCGTCAGCCCCATAACTATAAAAGGAGAGATGCCATGGCAACCTTGACCGGTGAACGCCACAGCCAAGCGATCTGGCGCGATTACCTGGAGCTGACCAAGCCAAAAGTGGTGGTGCTGATGCTGATCACCTCGCTGGTGGGCATGTTCCTCGCCACCCGCGCCGGCGTGCCGTGGACGGTGCTGGTGTTCGGCAATCTGGGCATCGCCCTGTGTGCTGGCGGCGCGGCGGCAGTCAACCATGTGGTGGACCGACGCATCGACGCCGTCATGGCCCGCACCCACAAACGGCCACTGGCCGAAGGGCGCATCTCCCCCGCCGCCGCACTGACCTTCGCCCTGACCTTGGCGGTGATCGGCCAGGCCTTGCTGCTGGCCTTCACCAACCCACTGACGGCCTGGCTGACCCTCGCCTCACTCCTGGGTTATGCGGTGGTCTACACCGGCTTCCTCAAGCGCGCAACGCCACAGAACATCGTCATCGGCGGCCTCGCCGGCGCGGCACCGCCATTGCTGGGCTGGGTGGCGGCCACCGGGCATGTCAGCGCCGAACCGCTGCTGCTGGTGCTGATCATCTTCGCCTGGACCCCACCACATTTCTGGGCCCTGGCCATCCACCGCAAAGAGGAATACGCCAAGGCCGACATCCCGATGCTGCCGGTGACCCACGGCGAGCACTACACCAAAATCCATATCCTGCTCTACACCCTGGTGCTGCTGGCGGTGAGCCTGATGCCGTTCGTGATCCATATGAGCGGGATGCTCTATCTTGTTTGCGCGCTCGTACTGGGTGCCAGGTTCCTGCAATGGGCCGTGGTGTTGTACCGTGGCACTCGGCCGCACGCGGCGATCAACACCTTCAAGTACTCTATCTATTACTTGTTCCTGCTGTTCATCGCCCTGCTTGTAGATCATTACTTACTGTTGAGCCTATGACTCGAACCCAGAAAACCGTCTTCATCCTCGTGGCCGTGATCGCGTTGATCCTCGGCCTGACCATCAACAAGGTGCTGTCCGGCAAAGGCCAGGGCGACCCGACCGCACTGATCGACGCCGGCATCATCCTACTGCCCCAGAGCCGCAACCTGCCGGACGTGAAAATGACCGACCAGGACGGCCAGCCCGTAGTGATGGACGGATTGAAAGACAAATGGAGCCTGCTGTTCTTCGGCTACACCTTCTGCCCGGACATCTGCCCCACCACCCTCGCCCAACTGCGCCAGATCAAAAGCGAGTTGCCGAAGGAAGCTGTGGATAAGTTGCAGATCGTACTGGTCAGCGTCGACCCGAACCGCGACACGCCCAAGCAGCTGAAGCAGTATCTGGGGTACTTTGATCCGCAGTTCATAGGGCTGACGGCTTCATCGGTTGAAGACCTGCAGAAACTGGCGAATGCGGTGAGCATTCCGTTTATTCCGGCGGATACCAGCAAGCCCAATTACACGGTTGATCACAGTGGCAACCTTGCAGTAATTGGCCCGGACGGCACCCAGCGTGGGTTTATTCGTGCGCCGTTGAATAATCAGAAGCTGGTGGCGCAGTTGCCGGAGATGCTGAAGCGTAAATAGCGCCTCCAGAGGCACACCGCTCAGCTAAGCCATGCCGATTCCTTGTGGCGAGGAAGTCCCTTGTGGCGAGGGAGCTTGCTCCCGCAGGGCTGCGCAGCAGCCCCCCAAAAGGCTGAATGCGATCTACATGGCACAACGCGGCGGCGGCTCGGTAGATTTAGCTTTACTCATAGCAAGAACCAAAAAAACCGCCCATGTGGCGGTTTTTTTGTGTCGACAAAAGCTCAGCTTTTGACACCGGCCATTCGGCCAACGGGTTCAAGCTCCTTACCTTTGGCGAGGCTGACCGACAAGAACTGGCGCTCGATGCTGGACGGGCAACCAGCCAGACGGCGGGCCTCTGCCTGGTACCGGGCAGCAAGCAACGGCTTTGGAGTACGCTTTGAAGTTTTCATGGAAAACTCGGCAATAGAATTGGGTTTGATGTTATGCCTCGTCTACCGCTATGACAAGGCGCCGCTGATCATCGAAATCGAAACCCAGATGCCGGTACCACTGGACGGCCCCAGGGTCAGGCTCAAAAATCTCAATCTCGCGAAGCTTCAGCATCCGCGCGTATCGGCTGATCGCGATCAAGACTAAACCGGCAACCTCACCCTTCAAAGGATGAGTAACGTCAGGCTTACCCTCTAGAAGGACTACCTTGATGGACAAGATGCTTGATTTTGGAGTCGCAAAGCAAAGTCCACATAGTTCATGGTCATACCACAGAGAAAGGTCAAACGCTTTCCCGTCACGACTCTTCCAGCTAGGTATATCTTCCCATGGATAAAGCTGGGCCTCTGAGCCCCATAAATAGCATTGATCCAATGCCACTTGCGTTATCGGCTCGTACCTTATCCGTCCAGCATCAATTCCCTTCTCCGCCAGTACCCACGGATCATCCAACAAATACTCTTTGGCGAGTTGCATTGCGGTCGAACGGAACATCTGATGTTTAAAGTCGCTAATACGCGGTCGTTTCATGTGGCGAATACGATGGGAGGTGACGACAAAACGATAGGGCTCGGGGGCGAGGCGCACAATCAGGCCGGTTCCGGTTTAGTTGTAGGCAAAGGCGCAAGGATGTGTGGTCTGGCGGGGGCGTTTGATCCTGCTGCCATTCTCTGTGGGAGCGAGCTTGCTCGCGATGAAAACGACGCGATTCCAGAGAAAACGAACCGCCTGTATCGCCGGCGCGCCATACTCCTACAGCCCCAACCCACACCCCACCACCAACCCACGCATCCTTGCGCCTTTGCCTACAACTACGCCAGAATCCGCCCGCTTGTGCGCCTTGTCCCGGGGTTCTATTGTTTTCCTGCCACTGCCAATCAGTGGTCGGGTTTAGTAGCCCGGTTAGTCATCTTCGGTTGCATGAGTGTCATCCAGTCAGGCCTTCGCCTGCACTTGATGGTGGCTGTGCGCATGGCGCCTTCGGGCGCGCCGGGTTTGGTGACTTCACCGGTCTACTAACTTGCGCACAGCTGCCTCCTTTCGTTTAGTAGCGAGACGGTTGCGGCCCTACTGAAGGAAGTCCCAAATGTTCAAAATAACTCCGAACCCTCCAGAAAAAGACTCCACCGCACAATCCGCAAAATCCAAAGCCAAGCAGCAAGACGAAACCACCAAACGCGTGCTCGATCACTACTTGCTACCGAAATCGGAAAAATCTCAAGACGACCCCAAACCGGGTCAGCTATTCACCGTCGTGAAAGGCCTCGATAACGAATGCTTGCTCGCTAATCTCAGTGAGACGCTGGCTTCGGCTGATGCCATGGTGAGTGATCTGGCGTTTGATTTGGATGGATCAAGGCGTCATGTGGCGCAAGGAATTCAGCAGTTGATTGAGCTGAGTTCGTTGTTGGCGAATCGGGTGTTGGATAACGTAGAACCGCGCCAATAGTGTTTATTTCATAACGAGGAACCCGACGTCTTGCGTCGGGTTTTTGGTGCATTCATAGATGCGGACGAGTGAAATCTAGATAAGAACTCGTCCGGCCACGACCTCTCTCCCTAACTCCCCATAATCCTATCTAGCGAAAGGCTGCAAACAGCAGAGACCTGGGCTACTCTGCAATGGATAGCAATGGGCCATCTTCAGCATCTGTTAGCCAAGCAGCGATCATAGCTGCGCTTAGGAGGAGCGATGAGCATAAAAGGGACCGGGAAAAAGATACCGCTAAACGTCTATTTGCTGAAAGAAAACAATGGAATCCCGTGGGACGATAAAGACGTAATTGCTAGCCCAATAGGGTCAGGCGGTAAGCCCCGAAAAATCCAGACCGAAAAGCACCTCCTCGGCCCCGAAGGGATCTACGGTACTCTCTTCATTCGGAAGCCAATACTTGAAACTACACCTGATTGGCTCGAATTCATTGCCCAAGGGTTGAATGAGAGCGTAAAAACTAGGAGCTGGACAAATAAAAGTGTGTCTGCTCTTCTCATAGTGATTCATAACTCAAGACAGTTCGCGGTCGCCTTTGGGCATGGGCGACACATGATTGAGCCGCGATTGATAGAAGATAGATTCGGCATAAGGGTTGTGCTGAATAGCGTTTCGCCAGATAGAATTGCCTCAATTGATCGACAGACTTTTGATGCGTCACCAAGAATAAGCCGGATGCAAACTATAAAGGCATCCTCAGTCTCTGACTATATGATTAATGCTGAGCAGGATCTGCTAAGGGGACTAGTAGGATTTACAAAACCTGAATACTCTGATGTTCTTGGACCCTTAATCGCGGGGATTGACTCCTTTAAGGCCTCAGTTCCTGCCGAATTAGCAGGGCTAAAGAATTTCTTTACAGCGGTGCTTGATAGATCTGCTTCTAGGGACTATTTGGCCCAAAGTGCCGACGGTCATAATAGTGAGTTCTCTTGGGTCGAAAATTTAATTCCTGCAAAGGACAAAGATGTCATTGAAGAACTAGAGGCGTTGCTTTGGAGCGCACTGATATCTTCCGAAAAGCATAATATGTGGCTTGCAATCCCCGACATCGTCGACTGGAGCAACGTAGCTGGGTTTTCCTATCGGGCAGAAGCCGAAGGTACGGATATACAGGAAATTCTGTATCTTGAAAAATTTCTCGAAACTTTTCGAAGTGATGCGACGCTAGATACTGTTAAACGTCGTGATATACATATGATTCATACTGATGGGCGGCCGGCGGCGAAATTTAACGCTTTCAAGTGCATTTATGCTGAGATAAAGCATAAGACGAAATTGTTTATCTTACATGCTGGGAGCTGGTTTGGTGTAGAAGGGTCTTTCCAAGCATCTGTTGAGAAGTACTACTCTGATTTTGACAAGAAAGCTTTTACTGTTCCTTTTGTGGAGTACGATCACTCCGACGAAGGAGAATACAATGAATATGTATGCGCTCAGGCGTCCTCCACACATGCGATGCTTGATCGGCAACTAATTAAATTTGGCGGCAGCTATGACAAGATTGAGGTCTGTGATATCTACAAGAAGCAAGACGGTGGCGAGAGAGGTGAATTCATCCACGTGAAGAGAGGGCGAGGCTCTTCTAATCTGAGCCACTTGTTTGCTCAAGGCTTAGTTGCGTCTACGCTTTTAGTCCGTGAATCTCAGTTCGTTAAGGATGTAAATAAACAGCTTGAAAAACAAGGCTTCCCTGCGCTATCAGAGAAATTTGAGGCTAAAGGAAACGATATCGTATATGCAATAATTGATGGGGAGAAGTCCTCTAATCTAGATATTCCATTTTTTAGTAAAGTAACGCTGCAAAATTGCGGAAAAACTATAACCTCATACGGATACGGGATTAAACTCCTGCACATCCCTGAATCTGCAGCATACCGTGCCGCAGTTGCCCAGAAGGCTGCGACAAACAAGCTTAAAAAGAAAACCAAGGCTGCTGGCAAAACTAAAGTCAAAAAAAGCACAACAGAAAAAAACACCAAAAACCCGTAAATCAGAACAGCTACTTCTAGTGCCTACGTCTTGGTTTGAAGGTTTAGGAAGATGACGCATCGCACCGCTGAGCTGGGAAAGCGGGGGGCAGACTACGATTATGAGACGGACCGAAGTGAACTCAAAATCGTGGTCTGTCCTTAATTTACTCTCATTGATCGCGGCGTTCATCTATAGCTATTCGTAATCGTACGACACGCAATTATCTAGCGCCTTCAATACCTCTATAGAATCATTAAAATTTTGTATAATATTAAGTATGTCCAGCTCCGGAGTCCCACCATGCGCAAACTCGTTACGAGCATCAACCAAGCAAGTCAAGGCACCTCTTAACTTCGGCTTATCTGCAAGCCCTATGAGTTCGTCAAATCGCCCTCGCCATCTGTCATCAAACTCTGACAACATATTTTCAATAGCGCCAAGCTTCGGATTTGTGGAGCTATCCCTAACTTTTCGCTTTATAAAATTTTTAACATGCGCTTCACTATTCTGATCGACTCGATCAGCAATGATTTGTTTAAATCCTACCTCAATGCAGCCTGTCGCTCTCATGACCGCGTATCTTTTCAAAAAAGGAGTCGGTCTTGCCTCCTCGCCATTACCAACTATAAATGCTCTAATACCCTCAAGTTCGTCAACGCACGACTGTATCGAATCAGCAACTTCTCTATTCCGCATGAGTCTCACCGTCGAATAGCGAGTAATACATGTGATATACCCTGGCCCGAATATTGGGGACACGCATTGTCTCGTGAGAAAGCAGACGCTGATAGTCTGCGTCTCGTAACAGGCTCATGCGCCTATCATTGATCCCCTTCTTATACTTACCTACAATTTGACCTTGTATCCCCATATCAACAGATATCATTATGGAATCAAATATTGTGGGACTAAAATTAGGAACCAGCCGAGTCTCATCCGAAGGTGAAATATTGTGAAAAGCGGTTACACCCAAGTTTTCATGAATGTAATCGACAGATGCTTTGAACCTAGTTCTAAAATCAGAGCAATAGCTTTCATCATTTACCGAATCCATAAACTGATTCAGGAACTGCTTTAAAGAAATTCTAGCGGGTGCATTTTCGTCATGTTGTATTTTATTGGAGGAAAGAGCAAAAAACCTTAGGATAACTTCGAGATCTCTCATCCGAGAATCAGGGAGTGGTTTGCCCCAAAGCTGCCTCCATTTTTCATATTTGTTCAGTTCAAACAACAAAGTATTCATCGGCCCTTGGTAAACACAGTTCCTTATTTCCTGTGGAAGTAATGATCTACCGCTAGAGTTTATTCGTTCAAATACTTGAAAAAGACTTGTGTCACCCTCTGATGGGTGTTTTTGCATGAAAATTATCGCGTGAATCGTAGTATTTCTTATCTTTCGTTGATCTTCAGGGGAAAGTTCTACAAATGCCTTACCCATCCAGCGCTCGTGTATCTTTCCACTTCTGGATAGTTTGAACACAGTGCCGTCCTTCGAGAAAACTCCTTTTACGAAGTCCCTCACGGTCATGAGCCTCTGATAGCCATCTATTATTAACAGCTTTTCGTCGTTAGTTTTTGCAAGAAATATACTTGGAACCGGAAGACCAAGTAATACTGAATCTATAAATCTAGAAGCTTCGGCCTTATCCCATACATAATTTCTCTGGAGTTCGGGCTTTACCAACTCATCGTCATCATACCGTGCAATTAGCTCCCTAAAACTTAGGTCAGCCCCCCACGAAGAGATGTCAAATAAATCGTCATCGCTGTAAAAGTCTTCCTTTTCTTCGTCAGGAATATCGATACCGTCGTTAACTTCCATCTCGCTCACTGGTAAACTCCCGAACCCCATTGATTAACTCCTAGAAAAGCAGGCATGTTAATTTAACTATAAACCTGTCCCACCTTTTCTGTGCGCCTTATATATACTGCTATTTAGGCGGTGTTACCCGTGGCGAGATGAGCGGATCGCCTGAAAACTTTTCATCCAACTTGTAATCGACACCGGTAAGCAGTGGCTGCCCCTGAATACACGTTATTGTTGCGTCCGGGTATTGATAAGGGGACGGCTGCTTGTTCTTTTTAACTTTTTTATCGTACACCTGGACTGGGAGGGGATCATAATCTGCAGGGCTTACAAAAATGACCTTGTCAAATGGGAAATTTACTTGACTTAACAGGTAATCGGTCCAGGCAGAGAGGCCATATTTGAAAATTTCGTTTCTTACCCAAATCACATCACTGAAGCATATCAGGATTGTTTCATCAAATTTTGATTTCGACTTATACGATTCAAATTTTTCAGCTTTCCCTATAACTCCGTCAAATATGAAGTTTTGCGGAATCGGTACATCTACTTTTTTGGTAGGGTTATCATCTACAATGCCTTGGTCGAACGTTCGCGAACTCTGCTCACTTACCAACTCAGCTCCGTATTTTTTATCGTTGGCGTAAGCAAGATACCAATGGGGATCAACCGAAGTTATCTCAATGCCTATTTTCACTGAAGCCTTTATACCAAAGCGCTTGGGTGGCTTGGATAGGAGAATCGCGGCGTCAGGGCTATCTTTTTGGTCTGGAATTCTGGTGTAAGAATTGTAGAGCTTTTCTAGGAGGGGAGCGGCCAATTCAAATATTCGATTCTCGAATTCTTCTTTGGTCGCTTTGATTGTTGGCTTTGCAGAAGTTGTCATTACCTACTCCTTTAGATTTTTAAGTTCCGCGTCCCATAGATGCTGATGAACCAGCGATGTGCAGAGTGATCAGATTATCTGCACGCAGCTCCGAATATGTCAATATGACATCACTACAGTTTTTTTATAGAGAAAAGGGGTGGTATTTCGAGAAACGGGGACAGACGCAGTTTTCAAATGCATCTGGCTCCCTTCTTCCTGACGCAATAGCGCCAAGCATCCCGCAGATGCCTCCCGATCAACCTTGCCACCTCATCTGCGTGAGTAAAGCCCAAACTGTGACCAGCACCAGGGAAACGTGCAGTTTTGCCCGGGGCAGCAGCTAAGCTAGGTGCTAGCCGACGCAAAAAGGACTAATCGGATCTGCTTTCAGAAAAGCAGATCTGGCATGCGCAACTCGACCAATCGCAGCGTGAGGTCGGTGCAGTATTCGAAAAACCACCTCGGCAGTGTCGGTTGCAGCAGCGAAAACCGGGCGCAAGCGCTGAAGCACAGCGACTATCTGCTTAACCTAAAGACTCCGCAACCGACGTAGTCCCCCGCCCAATCAACCGCCCCAACACCCCACTCTCATCAAACAACGCCCCTTTCGCCGCCGCCGCATCAGAATCCGCCAGTAACGCCGCCAACCCCGCCGGCAATCCCACACTGACCAACACCCCCTCAAACTCAGCCTGCGGCAAATTCTGATAAACCACCGGCTTACCGGTTTTCTCGCTGATCAACGCAGCCAGCTCAGTCAAGGTGTAGCTGCTATCCCCCGCCAGTTCATAGACTTTGCCCGCCTGCCCTTCAGTGGTTAGCACCACCGCTGCGGCTTGGGCGTAGTCGGCACGGGGCGCGGAGCTGATGCGGCCCTCGCCGGCGCTGCCGAGCAGGACGCCATGTTCCACGGCGCTCGGTACGTTCGCCAGGTAGTTTTCGGTGTACCAACCGTTGCGCAGTAATACGTGGGGCACGCCCGACGCTTTCAACGCGGCTTCGGTATCGCGATGTTCAGCGGCCAAGCCCAAGGTGGAGGTATCGGCGTGCAGGACGCTGGTGTAGGCCAGGAGCGTGACACCCGCGGCCTTGGCGGCATCGATCACCGCGCGGTGTTGGGCGACGCGGCTGCCCAGTTCATTGGAGGAGATCAACAGCAGTTTATCGACGCCTTTGAGCGCGGCAGTCAATGTGGCCGGTTGGTTGTAGTCGGCGGTGCGTACCACCACGCCCCGGGCGGCCAGGTCCTGGACTTTGCCGGGGTCTCTGACCAGGGCGACGATTTGCTCGGCTGGCACGCGTTCAAGCAGGGATTGGATAACGAGACGGCCCAGTTGGCCGGAGGCTCCGGTGATGGCGATCATGACAAATACCTTGATGGGAAAAGGAGGTGAAGTCATCCTAGGGTCCTAAGTAACTTTTTGTAAGTACATACATAAAGGTAAGTATCGTGGACATCACCACCGAAATTTCCGAGCCGTTTAGCGCCGCTCTCCGACGCGGCGATGTACTGAGCGCCGACTGCCCTTCTCGTGAAGTCCTCAAGCACATGACTAGCCGCTGGGGCGTGTTGGTGCTGGTCATCCTGCTGGGCGGGATGCACCGCTTCAGCGAGCTGCGCCGCAAGATCGGCGGGGTCAGCGAGAAGATGCTTTCGCAGACGTTGCAGGAGCTTGAGGCGGATGGGTTGGTCAACCGCAAGTCGTTACCGGTGGTGCCGCCGCATGTGGAGTACCGCTTGACGCCGTTGGGTCGGGAGGCGGCGGAGCATCTTGAGGTGATGGTGAATTGGATCGAGGAGAAGATTCCGCAGATTATGTCGTTGCGGCGGAGTCGGTTGGGGGGTGAGGCTGGGGAGTGATTGGGTCTGCTCGGCGCAATAATTCATAGGTCAGATCTGCCTCATGAAATGTGGCGCACCATTCTTGAAAGCCCGATCGGGGCTCGCATGATAGATGGACGATAAGTCCGGAATCCGTATTAAAGATTTCTTTGACGGCTGCTATATCTCCTGGCATTGCATCACGAACATTTATCCAATCAACGTACAGAGCCTTTGTAGAATCGACGCGGGTCAACTTTATAAAATCGCCTTCGACAAGTGTCATGACCTCGGTTAACACCTCTTACAGGCTCAGAGAGAAAATCAGGGAAAAATGCTTTTACCGTGCACCGTAACTGGCATCTGTAGGGTCTTTGCGATCCGGGTTAAAACACTCGTGCACTCGTCAGACACAACAAGCGGAGGCTCATTGATCATGTAGAGCAGGTGTTCGAACGCTACTCCGGCCTCGTTGTGATCGACATAATCCCAGACAATCTCAGCGCCATTCTCTAGACCTGCCTGAGCCAATGCATGGTCGTCCGGTACCGGGCCAAGCTGTTCGTATGCGATGGACATCAACGTCGAGACTTCCTTGAGCGCCTCTACGAAATCGGCCCTCAAATCGTTGTTATGGTGGCTCACTAAAAAGACTCCTTCGTTTATGGTGACCTATGGTCCGTCCAAATAAGGGCAAGTAAGGGACCAAATAAGGGACCCAAATAAGGGGACAGAATTATTTCAGATTCACCCCTTCAAAAGCATTCGCATGAATGCTTGCTCCTGCTTCCCCACCTTCTGTGGGCCAAGCCAGGACCTGAGCACCGCGCCTCCAAGCCACCTATCCTTGCGCCTTTGCCTACAACTGCACCAGAATCCGCCGGCTTTGCAGCCTTGCCCTCAGGCTCTATCGTTTCCTTACCACTGGCCGAGCCGGTATCGATGACACTCAGGTACGCTAGGAACCCTCGGGAAAGTCATTGGCCCGGGGGAGTGGAGGAAGGCCCACCCTCTTATTCCGTGAAGCACACTAATGTGGCCTAGCTCGGGCAGAAAAGCGCTGCTATCCACTCTCGTACACTGCCAATCTGCGGCCTTGATGCCTGTAGTAAAAAGGAGGTTTACATCGCCATGGACATCCAGGAAATCAATCAACGCCTGGCCCGCCCCGCCGTGAAGCTCATTGCCGGCGGCTTTCGTCCTGCCGGTACCGATGAAGAGAGCTGGCTGGGCAACGTCTTCCTGTTCCGGCCTGATGAAGATGTACCCACCAACCAGGCGGGGCAACCATTGCTCCCCTATGCGCAGTTTTACCTGCCTGCCCTGCCCGTCCACAGCCCGCTGCTGGCGGGAGTTCGTGTATTGACGGTGTTCATTTCAAACCCGTTCCCCGAGCACTTTGAGCCCATGGGGAATAATTGGGTCATCCGCGAATATGGGCCGGATGATGTGTTGGTGCGCAAGTCTTTGCCGGTGGCAGGTGCGTTTCTCAAACCCTTCCCGCTGAAAGCGCAAGCGGTGCCGGAGGACTTTCCACTGTGGGATGGCGGTGGTGTCCCGGAGGATCTTGAGCAAGCAATCCTCACGCTGGAACGCGCGGGCGAGATACAGAGCTATTACGACTTGGTCACCCACACCTACGAGCACAAGTTCGGCGGTTACCCTTCGTTTTGCCAGTCGGGTGTTGATCCGGGTGAAGGCTTCGAGTTTGTGTTCCAGATCTCATCGGACGCGAAGATCAATCTGAACGTGGTAGACAGTGGGAGCCTGATGTTCTGGAAGCACAACGAGACTGGGGAGTGGGCGCTTTATTATGATTTTTACTAAAAAATAGGGGGAACAGATTTATTTTCTGCCCCCCTTCGTCAGCCCTAAAAGCTGCCCCCTTCAACATGGTAAACCCTCGGCTCCTCCGAAAAATATTCCTCCAACCCCATCATGAACAGCCGATGGTCTTCACTCGCTTCAAAGCCCGGTGTGTGGTCTTCCAGTGATTGCCACCGCACGATCAGGTTGAACTGCTCGGGGGTTTCGATCCCTTGCGCCAGCATGTGGCCGCCGTAACCCTTGGCTCGTGTGAGCAATGGAGCGACTTCGGCAAATGCATGTCGGAACGTTTCAATGCGTTCTTTGCGAACAGGAAGCACAGCGATTTCATAAACCATGACGCACCTCTGAGTTGGCTAAAAGATCGCATTTACGGAATGAGCGATGGCTCGACGGCAATGGCGATTTTTCCTCGAAGACCGTTGTTGGGGCTTTCCAACCGGGCGTGAGCCAGGGGAATGTCAGCCAGCGAATAGACGGCACCGACGTGGGGGCGCAGCTGACCGCGGGCGATCAATGCGCTCAGCTCATCGAGCTTGCCGCGGTTTTGTCGGGTGAACACGAAGTGATAGCTCGCGTTCTTGCCCCAGGCCTGGACGAGGTTTTGTGGCTGGGCGATGTCCACGATCGAGACGACGCGACCCAGTTGCGCGAGGACGTCGGGGCTGCGGGACAGTGTGTTGCCGCCGATGGTGTCGAATACGACATCCACGCCGTGGCCAGCGGTTTCCCGAAGGACAGCGTCGACATAATCTTCTTTCTCGTAGTCGATGATCACGTCGGCACCCAAGTTGCGGGCGAACTCCGTGTTTGCTTCGCGCACAGTGGTGAACACCCGGGCGCCCATGGCTTTCGCCACTTGGATCGCGACATGCCCGACGCCTCCAGCGCCGCCGTGGACAAGAATGGTCTCCCCGACCCTGAGCGCCGCGCGCACCACCAGCGCTTCCCACACCGTCCCGCCCACCAGGGTCAGGCTTGCGGCCTCAAGATGGCTCAGCTCGGGCGGTTTATTCCCGACAATGCTTTCGGCCGCGACGTGGTACTCGGCATAGCTGCCTGCCCCTTCAAATATTTGCGGGGTGTACCAGACTTCGTCTCCAGGCGCGAAGGAGGTCACACCGGGCCCGACGGCTTCGACCACGCCGGAGATGTCGTGGCCGGTGATGGCCGGCAGGGGTACCAGGTCGGGATAGTCGCCGCGTCGAACCTGGTAATCCAGCGGGTTGATGGAAGTGGCGTGTACCCGGACCAGGACTTGCCCCGCTTGCGGCACGGGCTTGGGCACGTCGCGGAGTTCGAACGATTCAGGACCGCCGAATGATTTAAGAATTATCGCTTTCATAAGTAAATCCTCGTATCGATAAAAAGGGATATCGGAATATCTCGATATCCTGTGGTAAAAAAACGCTATAGGTCTTTCCCAATGATCTCGGCGAGAGCACTGATGGTGGCTTCATTGCGTTTGTAATAGGTCCACTGGCCGATGCGCCTGACTTCGACCAGACCCACCCGTTGCAACGTGGCCAGATAACCGGACACCGTTGACTGCGACAGGCCGATCCCTTCCTGAATACTGCTGACGCAGACGCCGACCGTGTGAACGTCACCCTCATCCTGCGGGGGGAAGTTCTTTGCCGGATCCTTCAAACCTTTCAGGATTTGGAGACGTGTCGGATTTGAGAGGGCTTTGAATATTTCGAGTAGGTCCATGTGGCGAGGATATCGAGATTTTTCGATATGTCAATACGTGAATTCGGATCGCCCATGAGTTGGGGTTTTGAAGCTGCTTCGCAGCCTAGCGGGAATGAATCCCCTCGCCACAGGGCGTTGTGTGTCGGTTGCTTGGGGGGCTGGTATTGAATATGAGTGCTTCGCACTCAAGCGGGAGCAAGCTCCCTCGCCACAAAAAGCGGTTTTTGTGTGAATTCAGGAATGGCGATCCAGCTTCTTCAGGAACACGGTCATTTCTTTTTCGGCCTGCTTGTCACCATGGGCGCGGGCGGCTTCGAGGCCTTGCTCCCAGGCTTGGCGGGCGGCCGGTAGGTCGCCTTGGCCTTGGTGGGCTTTGCCCAGGAGTTTCCAGGCGGCTGAGTATTTCGGGTCGAGTTCGACGCAGCGTTGGAAGTGTTCGGCGGCACGGGGGAATTCGCCGAGGTCCAGGTAGCCTTTGCCCAGGCCGAAGCGTAGCAGGGCGTTATCCACACCCTTGGCGAGCATTTTTTCCAGGGAGTCGAGCATGGCGGCGTCCTTATCTGTTGTCTCAGGGGTTGATCAGTTGGCTGCTAGATAGCTATCGCGAGCAAGCTCGCTCCCACAGGGGATCTAGGGTGAACACAAATCTTGTGAACGACATTGAACCCTTTGTGGGAGCGAGCTTGCTCGCGATGAGGCCCTTTCTGTCACTGCACATCCCAGATCAGAAGAAGCTCAACCCCACATGGAACAGCTTCTCGACGTCGCGAATGTGCTTCTTGTCCACCAGGAACAGGATGACATGGTCGCCGGTCTTGATCGTGGTGTCGTCGTGGGCGATCAGGACTTCTTCGTCGCGGATGATCGCGCCGATGGTGGTGCCCGGCGGCAGACCGATGTCGCGGATGGCTTTGCCGATGACTTTGCTGGACTTGGCATCGCCGTGGGCAATGGCCTCGATGGCTTCGGCCGCACCGCGGCGCAGGGAGTGGACGCTGACGATGTCGCCGCGGCGCACGTGGGCCAGCAAGGTGCCGATGGTCGCCAGTTGCGGGCTGATGGCGATGTCGATGTCGCCGCCCTGGATCAGGTCGACGTAGGCCGGGTTGTTGATGATGGTCATGACCTTCTTCGCCCCCAGGCGCTTGGCCAACAGCGACGACATGATGTTGGCTTCGTCGTCGTTGGTCAGGGCCAGGAAGATGTCGGCGTCGGCGATGTTTTCTTCCAGCAGCAGGTCGCGGTCCGAGGCACTGCCCTGCAGCACCACGGTGCTGTCGAGGGTGTCCGAAAGGTAGCGGCAGCGGGACGGGTTCATCTCGATGATCTTGACCTGGTAGCGGCTTTCGATGGCTTCGGCCAGGCGCTCGCCGATCTGCCCGCCACCGGCGATGACGATGCGTTTGTAATTCTCGTCGAGGCGGCGCATTTCGCTCATCACCGCGCGAATATTCGCCTTGGCGGCGATGAAAAATACTTCGTCGTCCGCTTCGATCACCGTATCGCCCTGGGGCAGGATCGGCCGGTCCCGGCGGAAAATCGCCGCGACCCGGGTTTCCACGTTCGGCATGTGTTCGCGCAATTGGCGCAGTTGCTGGCCCACCAGCGGCCCGCCGTAGTAGGCCTTGACCGCCACCAGTTGCGCCTTGCCTTCGGCGAAGTCGATCACCTGCAGGGCGCCGGGGTGCTCGATCAGGCGCTTGATGTAGTTGGTCACCACCTGCTCGGGGCTGATCAGCACGTCCACCGGGATCGCTTCGTTGTCGAACAGGTCGGCGCGGGTCAGGTAGGCGGCCTCGCGCACCCGGGCGATTTTGGTCGGGGTGTGGAACAGGGTGTGGGCGACCTGGCAGGCGACCATGTTGGTTTCGTCGCTGTTGGTCACGGCCACCAGCATGTCGGCATCGTCGGCACCGGCCTGGCGCAGCACCGTAGGCAAAGAGCCCCGGCCTTGTACAGTACGGATGTCGAGACGGTCGCCGAGGTCGCGCAGGCGTTCGCCGTCGGTGTCGACCACGGTGATGTCGTTGGCCTCGCTGGCCAGATGTTCCGCCAGCGAACCGCCGACCTGCCCTGCGCCGAGGATGATGATTTTCATCCAGTCACTCCTATCGAATCGGTCTTAACCGCGTGCGGCGGCGATCTTGATCAGCTTGGCGTAGTAGAAGCCGTCGTGCCCGCCTTCCTGGGCCAGCAACTGGCGACCATGGGGCTGCTTCAGCCCGGCCTGGCTGGCGATCTCCAGTTCCCGGGCGCCCGGGGTACGGGCGAGGAAGGCCTCGATCACTTCGGTGTTCTCGGTGGGCAAGGTCGAACAGGTGGCGTAGAGCAGCATGCCGCCCACTTCCAGGGTCTGCCACAGGGCATCGAGCAATTCGCCCTGCAATGTGGCCAGTGCGGCGATGTCGTCCGGCTGACGGGTGAGCTTGATGTCCGGATGCCGACGGATCACCCCGGTGGCCGAGCACGGCGCGTCCAGGAGGATGCGCTGGAACGGTTTGCCGTCCCACCAGGTTGCGGTGTCGCGGCCGTCGGCGGCGATCAGCTCGGCCTCCAGACCCAGACGTTCGAGGTTCTCCTTCACCCGCACCAGGCGCTTGGCCTCCAGGTCCACTGCCACCACGCCGGCCAGCTTCGGCTCGACCTCAAGGATGTGGCAGGTTTTGCCGCCCGGCGCGCAGCAGGCGTCCAGTACCCGTTGCCCGGGCGCCAGCTCCAGCAGGTCGGCGGCCAGTTGGGCGGCTTCGTCCTGAACGCTGATCCAACCGTCGGCAAAGCCCGGCAGTGCTCGTACGTCGCCCGGGGTTTCCAGCACGATGCCGTCGCGGCTGTACTGGCACGGGATGGCCGGGATGCCCGCCTCGCCCAGCAACGCCAGGTAGGCATCGCGGGTATGGTGGCGGCGATTGACCCGCAGGATCATCGGCGGGTGGGCGTTGTTGGCGGCGCAGATGGCTTCCCATTGCTCGGGCCAGAAGGCCTTCAGGGATTTCTGCAACCAGCGTGGGTGGGCGGTGCGCACCACCGGGTCGTGTTCCAGCTCAGCCAGCAGGGCTTCGCTTTCCCGTTGGGCGCGGCGCAGCACGGCATTGAGCAGGGCTTTGGCCCAGGGCTTTTTCAACTTGTCGGCGCAGCCCACGGTTTCGCCGATAGCGGCGTGGGCCGGGACGCGGGTGTAGAGCAGTTGATAGAGCCCCACCAGCAGCAGCGCTTCGACGTCGGCATCGGCGGCCTTGAACGGCTTCTGCAACAGCTTGGCCGCCAGGGCCGATAGCCGCGGCTGCCAGCGAGCGGTGCCGAACGCCAGGTCCTGGGTGAAACCGCGATCACGGTCTTCCACCTTGTCCAGTTGGGTCGGCAGGGAACTGTTCAGCGAGGCTTTCCCACTGAGTACCGCGGCGAGTGCCTTGGCGGCGGCCAGACGCGGGTTCATGAGGCGTCCGTCGCTTGGCCGAGGACGGTGCCGACGGCAAATTTCTCACGGCGGCTGTTGAACAGGTCGCTGAAGCTCAGCGCCTTGCCACCGGGCAATTGCAGACGGGTCAAACACAACGCTTGCTCACCGCAGGCAACGACGAGGCCGTCCTTGCTGGCGCTGAGGATTTCACCCGGTGCGCCCTTCCCTTCAGCATGACTGGCCGCCAGCACTTTCAGGGCTTCACCGTTCAAGGTGCTGTGGCAGATCGGCCACGGGTTGAAGGCGCGCACCAGGCGCTCCAGCTCGATGGCCGGGCGGCTCCAGTCGATGCGGGCTTCGTCCTTGTTCAGTTTGTGGGCGTAAGTGGCAAGGTTGTCATCCTGCACGTCGCCTTCCAGCGTACCGGCAGCCAGGCCTGCAATGGCCTCGACCACAGCGGGCGGGCCGATCAGCGCGAGGCGGTCGTGCAGGCTGCCACCGGTGTCTTCGGCGCTGATGGGGGTGCTGACCTTGAGCAGCATCGGCCCGGTGTCCAGGCCGGCTTCCATGCGCATCACCGTCACGCCGCTCTCGGCATCACCGGCTTCCACCGCACGCTGGATCGGCGCGGCACCGCGCCAGCGCGGCAGCAGCGAGGCATGGCTGTTGATGCAGCCCAGGCGCGGGATATCCAGCACCACTTGGGGCAGGATCAGGCCGTAGGCGACCACCACCATCAAGTCCGGCTGCAGCGCCGCCAGTTCGGCCTGGGCCTGCGCGTCCCGCAGGGTCGGCGGCTGCAACACCTGTATACCGTGTTCCAGGGCAAGCTGCTTGACCGGGCTGGGCATCAGTTTTTGCCCGCGACCGGCCGGCCGGTCCGGCTGGGTGTAGACCGCGACGATGTCGTGGGGGCTGGCCAGCAGGGCCTTGAGGTGTTCGGCGGCAAATTCGGGAGTGCCGGCAAAGACGATGCGCAGGGGCTCAGTCATGGGAAGCTCTCAATTACAAAGCAGTCGCAAAAAGAAAAAGGCTTGCCGCGGCAAGCCTTTGAAGAGAGGGCATCAAGCATTCTGGCGATGAAGTTTTTCCAGTTTTTTCTTGATCCGGTCACGCTTGAGGGTAGACAGGTAATCCACGAACAGCTTGCCGTTGAGGTGGTCGCACTCGTGTTGGATGCACACCGCCAGCAAGCCTTCGGCGATCAGTTCATAAGGCTGGCCGTCACGGTCCAGGGCCTTGATCTTGACCTTCTGCGGACGGTCGACGTTTTCATAGAAGCCTGGCACCGAAAGACAGCCTTCCTGGTACTGGTCCATCTCGTCGGTCAGGGTTTCGAACTCGGGGTTGATGAACACCCGCGGCTCGCTGCGGTCTTCGGAAAGGTCCATCACGACGATACGCTTGTGCACGTTGACCTGGGTCGCGGCGAGGCCGATGCCTGGCGCCTCATACATTGTTTCAAACATGTCATCGACCAACTGACGCACTTCGTCGTCCACTACGGCCACCGGTTTGGCGATAGTGCGCAGGCGCGGGTCCGGAAATTCGAGAATGTTCAAAATGGCCATAAGCTTGATAAATGCACGTGTGAGGTAAAGTCGGGTGGCTGGCCTGGCGTGTCTTGGGATGCAGGCTACCGTTGTAAAACGTTGCCCTTGGGAAAACAGCTCCACAGGGCAGCGAGCCACGGGGGCTCTGGCGTTTTACGCGAACGCACATAATAAAGGGATTCACCGCATGAGGAAATCACTACTCGCCCTGCTGCTCCTGGCTTCGGCCGGTATCGCGCATGGGCAAGTGCAACTTCGGGAAGGTTTTCCCCAGCAATACACGGTGGTGACGGGGGACACATTGTGGGACATTGCCGGCAAATACCTGCGCGAGCCGTGGAAATGGCCGGAACTCTGGCAGGCCAACCCGCAGATCGAAAACCCCAACCTGATCTATCCGGGCGATACCCTGTCGCTGGTCTACGTCAACGGCCAGCCGCGCCTGACCCTCAATCGCGGCGCCTCGCGGGGCACCATCAAGCTGTCGCCGCGCATTCGCAGTTCGCCGGTGGCCGACGCCATCCCGAGCATTCCGCTGCAAGCCATCAACAGCTTCCTGCTGAGCAACCGCATCGTCGACACGCCTGAGGATTTCGACAAGGCGCCCTACGTCGTCGCCGGCAATGCCGAGCGGGTGCTCAGTGGCATGGGGGATCGGGTCTTTGCCCGTGGCACATTCGACTCGAACCAGTCGGCCTATGGCATCTTCCGCCAGGGCAAGGTCTACACCGACCCAGAGACCAAGGAATTTCTAGGCATCAACGCCGACGACATCGGCGGCGGCGAAGTGGTCGCCACCGAGGGCGATGTCACCACCCTGGCCCTGCAACGCACCACCCAGGAAGTGCGCCTGGGTGATCGCCTGTTCAGCGGCGAAGAGCGCTCGATCAACTCGACCTTCATGCCCAGCGCGCCAAAAACGGACATCAACGGGTTGATCCTGGACGTGCCCCGGGGCGTGACCCAGATCGGCGCGCTGGACGTGGTTACCCTGAACAAGGGCCGTCGCGATGGGCTGATCGAAGGCAACGTGCTGGCGGTGATGAAGACCGGTGAAACCGTGCGCGACCGCATCACCGGCGAGCCGGTGAAAATCCCCGATGAACGGGCCGGCCTGCTGATGGTGTTCCGCACTTACGACAAGCTCAGCTACGGCCTGGTGCTGTACGCCTCGCGCTCGCTGTCGGTGCTCGACAAGGTCCGTAACCCATAACGGGTCTCACAAGTTACCAACAGAGTTATCCACAGCTTGTTCCCGTTTGTACGGGGCTTATAACGGTCAAGGATGATCGCATGTCACTACCTGAATCTGCTCCGGTTTCCCCTGCGGAACTGGAAGCTCGGCTACGCCTTCACCGCTTGCCGGAACTCGGTCCCAAGCGTTTCATGACCCTGATGGAGGCCTTCGGCTCGGCCTCCAAAGCTATCAGTGCACCGGCCAGTGCCTGGCGAGCGCTGGGCCTGCCCATCGCCTGCGCCGAGGCGCGACGCAACCCGGATGTGCGTGACGGCGCCGCCCATGCATTGGCCTGGCTAGAGCGTGCGGGCCAGCATTTACTGATGTGGGACCAACCCGACTACCCGGCGCTGCTGGCACAGATCAGCGACGCGCCGCCGCTGCTGTTCGTCGCTGGCGACACCTCGATCCTGGAAAAACCCCAACTGGCGATGGTCGGCAGTCGCCGGGCATCGCGGCCGGGCATGGACATTGCGGCGGCGTTTTCCCGCAGCCTGGCCGGGGCCGGTTTTGTCATCACCAGCGGCCTGGCGTTGGGCATCGATGCGGCGGCCCATCAGGCGGCGCTGGACGTTGGCGGGCGCACCGTCGGCGTGTTGGGCACCGGCCTGGAAAATTTTTATCCACAGCGCAATCGTCGGCTGGCAGACGCGATGATTGCCCAAGGCAGCGCGGTGCTGTCGGAGTTCCCGTTGGACGCGCCGCCCCACGCCAGCAACTTTCCGCGCCGCAACCGGATCATCAGCGGCTTGTCCCTGGGGGTGCTGGTGGTGGAAGCCAGTGTCGCCAGCGGCTCGCTGATCACCGCCCGACTGGCGGCGGAACAGGGCCGCGAGGTGTATGCCATTCCTGGATCGATCCATCACCCCGGAGCCCGGGGCTGCCATCAGTTGATCCGCGACGGTGCGGCGCTGGTGGAAACCGTCGAGCACATCCTCGAAGCGTTGCGCGGTTGGCAGCGGTTGCCGCTGGCCGCAACGCCTGAGCCGGTGACCCATCCGCTGCTGCGCCTGCTGCATGCCGCGCCGTTGAGCAGCGAGGCCTTGGCCGACGCCAGCGGCTGGGGCTTGCCCAAAGTGTTGGCGGCGTTGACCGAGCTGGAAATGGAAGGACGCGCCACCTGTGACAACGGGCGCTGGTTTGCACGCTAGGTTTTATGGGGAAGATCGGTAAACTGCCCACAGCCTTATTTGCGTTGCGGGAGAATCTTTCATGGTCAACAGTTGGCGTGTGCAACAAGCCGCGCGAGAAATTCGCGCCGGGGCGGTGATTGCCTATCCAACCGAAGCGGTCTGGGGCCTGGGTTGTGACCCGTGGAACGAGGAGGCGGTGGAGCGCCTGCTGGCGATCAAATCGCGGCTGCCCGACAAAGGCCTGATCCTGGTGGCTGACAACATCCACCAGTTCGACTTCCTGTTCGAAGACTTCCCCGAAACCTGGATGGACCGCATGGCCAGCACCTGGCCGGGGCCCAATACCTGGCTGGTGCCGCACCAGAACCTGCTGCCGGAATGGATCACCGGCGTGCACGACACCGTCGCGCTGCGGGTCAGCGATCATCCCACCGTGCGCGATTTGTGCTCATTGGTCGGGCCGCTGGTGTCCACCTCGGCCAACCCCCAAGGGCGCCCGGCGGCGCGCACGCGGATTCGCGTCGAGCAGTATTTCCGCGGGCAGATCGATCTGGTGCTGGGCGGCAACCTGGGCGGGCGCAAGAACCCCAGTGTGATTCGTGACTTGGCTACTGGCAAGGTCGTGCGCCCGGACTGAGCCCGGATACAAACTCTGCATCTTGCACAAAACCACTGTGGGAGCGAGCTTGCTCGCGATGGCGTCAGGTCAGCCAGCATTGATGTCGACTGACACAACGCTTTCGCGAGCAAGCCCGCTCCCACAGGAATGTGTGGCGAATACCGGATCTGTGGACACCGCAAA
>NZ_FPJC01000020.1:0-97392 GCF_900119265.1 Pseudomonas sp. NFACC04-2 | reverse complement strand
ACCATCGGTCACGTTGACCACGGTAAAACCACGCTGACCGCTGCTCTGACCCGTGTCTGCTCCGAAGTTTTCGGTTCGGCCAAGGTTGACTTCGACAAGATCGACAGCGCCCCGGAAGAGAAAGCTCGCGGTATCACCATCAACACCGCTCACGTTGAATACGATTCGGCCGTGCGTCACTACGCACACGTTGACTGCCCAGGTCACGCCGACTACGTAAAAAACATGATCACCGGTGCTGCCCAGATGGACGGCGCGATCCTGGTTTGCTCGGCCGCTGATGGTCCGATGCCACAAACCCGTGAGCACATCCTGCTGTCCCGTCAGGTAGGCGTTCCGTACATCGTTGTCTTCCTGAACAAGGCTGACATGGTTGACGACGCTGAGCTGCTGGAACTGGTTGAGATGGAAGTGCGCGACCTGCTGAGCACTTACGACTTCCCAGGTGATGACACTCCAATCATCATCGGTTCGGCTCTGATGGCTCTGAACGGCCAAGACGACAACGAAATGGGCACCACTGCCGTCAAGAAGCTGGTGGAAACTCTGGACAGCTACATCCCAGAGCCAGAGCGTGCTATCGACAAGCCGTTCCTGATGCCAATCGAAGACGTATTCTCGATCTCCGGTCGCGGTACTGTTGTGACTGGTCGTGTTGAGCGTGGCATCGTCCGTATCCAGGAAGAAGTTGAGATCGTCGGTCTGCGCGACACTCAGAAAACTACCTGCACCGGCGTTGAAATGTTCCGCAAGCTGCTCGACGAAGGTCGTGCTGGCGAGAACTGCGGCGTCCTGCTGCGCGGCACCAAGCGTGACGACGTTGAGCGTGGCCAGGTTCTGGTCAAGCCAGGCACCGTCAAGCCGCACACCAAGTTCACCGCAGAAGTTTACGTTCTGAGCAAGGAAGAAGGCGGTCGTCATACTCCGTTCTTCAAAGGCTACCGTCCACAGTTCTACTTCCGTACAACTGACGTGACTGGTAACTGCGAGCTGCCAGAAGGCGTTGAAATGGTAATGCCAGGTGACAACATTCAGATGACTGTTACCCTGATCAAGACCATCGCGATGGAAGACGGCCTGCGTTTCGCTATCCGTGAAGGCGGTCGTACCGTCGGCGCCGGCGTTGTAGCCAAAGTCATCGAGTAAGTCTCTTTTAGAGTCAGCTTGATGAGTTGAAAAGCCCCCGCTTAGCGGGGGCTTTTTTATTGGGTTGACACCTACCAGGGGCGTCTATAGAATTGCGCCTCCTTTTAACGGGCGTATTGCGCCCGGTGGGAATAGCAGCCGGAGTCTGAAATCCAATGCAAAATCAGCAAATCCGTATCAGGTTGAAGGCTTTTGACCATCGCCTGATCGACCAATCCACCCAGGAAATCGTGGAAACCGCGAAACGTACTGGTGCTCAAGTGCGTGGTCCAATTCCACTGCCTACCCGTAAAGAGCGGTTCACCGTTCTGGTCTCCCCGCACGTCAACAAAGACGCGCGTGACCAGTACGAGATCCGTACTCATAAGCGCGTTCTGGACATCGTCCAGCCAACGGATAAAACCGTTGATGCTCTTATGAAGCTCGATCTTGCGGCCGGTGTGGAAGTGCAGATCAGCCTCGGCTAAGACTCGGTCTTAGTCGTGTAACGCTCTGAAATGGGCGGCCATAGCGGGTGAAAGCCCCGTACACTCATGAGGTTTACAACATGACTATTGGTGTAGTCGGTCGTAAATGCGGTATGACCCGTATTTTCACCGAAGAAGGTGTCTCCATTCCGGTCACGGTCATTGAGATCGAGCCGAATCGCGTCACCCAGTTCAAAACTGAAGAGACCGATGGCTATCGTGCAGTGCAAGTCACTGTCGGCGAGCGTCGTGCTTCGCGTGTAACAGCAGCTCAGGCTGGCCACTTCGCCAAGGCGAACGTTGCCGCTGGTCGTACCGTAATGGAATTCCGCCTTGAAGAAGGCGAGTACCAGGCCGGCGATCTGATCAACGCTGAAATCTTCGCCGCTGGCCAACTGGTTGATGTAACCGGTCAGTCCAAGGGTAAAGGCTTCCAGGGTACGATCAAGCGTTGGAACTTCCGCGGGCAAGATAACACCCACGGTAACTCCGTATCCCACCGCGTTCCAGGCTCTATCGGCCAGTGCCAGACTCCTGGTCGTGTATTCAAGGGCAAAAAAATGTCCGGTCATATGGGCGCTGAGCGCGTGACCGTGCAGTCCCTCGAAGTAGTGCGCGTGGACGCTGAACGCAATCTGTTGTTGGTCAAGGGCGCTGTTCCTGGCGCTACTGGCGGCAACTTGGTTGTACGTCCAGCAGCCAAGGCTCGCGGTTAAGGGGAAGCTGACATGCAATTAAATGTAAATGACGCTCAAGCGATCGAAGTTTCCGAACTGACATTTGGCGGCGAATTCAACGAGACGCTGGTTCACCAAGCAGTCGTGGCCTACATGGCCGGCGGCCGTCAAGGTAGCAAGCAGCAAAAGACCCGTTCCGACGTTTCCGGTGGCGGCAAGCGCCCATGGCGTCAGAAAGGTACTGGCCGTGCTCGTGCCGGTACTATCCGTAGCCCAATCTGGCGTGGCGGCGGTACCACTTTCGCAGCTCGTCCTCAGGATCACTCCCAGAAGCTGAACAAGAAGATGTACCGCGCAGCAATGCGTTCCATCCTTGCTGAGCTGGTGCGTACTGATCGTCTGGTCGTGGTTCAGGACTTCGCTGTTGAAGCACCGAAAACCAAAGATCTGCTGAACAAGCTGAACGGCATGGGCCTGACTGACGTCCTGATCGTGTCTGACGCTGTTGATCAGAACCTGTACCTGGCTGCTCGCAACCTGCCACACGTCGACGTTCGTGACGTGCAGGGTTCCGATCCGGTCAGTCTGATCGCATACGACAAGGTGTTGATCACCGTGTCGGCCGTGAAGAAATTCGAGGAGCTGCTGGGATGAACCAGGAACGCGTATTTAAAGTTCTGCTTGGCCCGCACGTTTCCGAGAAGGCTACGGTTCTGGCAGACAAGAAAGGCCAGTTCGTTTTCAAGGTTGCTACCGACGCAACCAAGCTGGAAATCAAGAAGGCCGTCGAAAGCCTGTTCAGCGTGAAAGTAGAGCGCGTGACTACCCTGAACGTTCTGGGTAAAAGCAAGCGCACTGCTCGCGGTCTGGGCAAGCGTAATGACTGGAAGAAGGCAGTTATCTCCCTTCAGCCAGGCCAAGATCTCGATTTCAGCAGCAGTGCTGAGTAAGGAAGGGGTGCATCATGGCAATCGTTAAATGCAAACCGACTTCCCCTGGCCGCCGTTTTGTGGTCAAGGTGGTCAACCAGGAGCTGCATAAAGGCGCTCCTCACGCACCGCTGCTCGAGAAAAAATCGAAGTCTGGTGGTCGTAACAACAATGGCCGTATTACCACTCGTCACATCGGTGGTGGTCATAAGCAGCATTATCGTCTGGTCGACTTCCGTCGCAACGACAAGGATGGCATCGCTGCCACCGTCGAGCGTATCGAATACGATCCAAACCGTACTGCTCACATCGCTCTGCTGCTGTACGCAGATGGCGAGCGTCGCTACATCATCGCCCCTAAAGGCGTGAGTGCTGGCGACCAGCTGATCGCAGGTGCCCTGGCACCGATCAAGCCGGGCAACGCTCTGCAACTGCGTAACATTCCAGTTGGTAGCACCGTACACGGCATCGAATTGAAGCCAGGTAAAGGCGCACAGATCGCTCGTTCCGCTGGTGCTTCGGCTCAGCTGATCGCTCGTGAAGGTGTCTACGTGACCCTGCGTCTGCGTTCTGGTGAGATGCGTAAAGTACTGGCTGAATGCCGTGCGACCCTGGGCGAAGTCTCGAACTCCGAGCACAGCCTGCGTTCGTTGGGTAAAGCTGGTGCCAAGCGCTGGCGTGGCGTTCGCCCAACCGTTCGTGGTGTTGCCATGAACCCGGTTGACCACCCACATGGTGGTGGTGAAGGTCGTACCTCTGGTGGTCGTCATCCGGTATCGCCATGGGGCTTCCCGACTAAGGGCGCGAAGACTCGTGGTAATAAGCGTACCGACAAAATGATCGTCCGTCGTCGCAAGTAAATAGAGGGATACGACAGTGCCACGTTCTCTGAAAAAAGGTCCTTTTATTGATCTTCACCTACTGAAGAAGATCGAAGTGGCGGCGGAAAAGAACGATCGCAAACCAGTTAAGACCTGGTCGCGTCGTTCGATGATCCTGCCACAAATGGTCGGTCTGACCATCGCAGTACACAACGGTCGCCAACACGTCCCAGTTCTCGTGAACGAAGACATGGTCGGCCACAAACTGGGCGAGTTCGCCGGTACCCGCACATACCGTGGGCACGTGGCTGACAAGAAAGCCAAGCGTTAAGGGGTAAGGAAATGGAAGTAGCCGCTAAGTTGTCGGGCGCTCGAATCTCCGCCCAGAAAGCCCGCTTGGTCGCCGACCAGATCCGCGGGAAGAAGGTGGGCGAAGCGCTCAACCTGTTGGCTTTCAGCAGTAAGAAAGCCGCCGAGATCATGAAGAAAGTGCTGGAGTCGGCCGTAGCCAACGCCGAGCATAACGAAGGCGCAGACGTTGATGACCTGAAGGTCAGCACCGTTTTCGTCAACGAAGGGCGTTCGCTGAAGCGCATCATGCCACGTGCCAAAGGCCGTGCTGATCGCATCGTCAAGCGGTCTTGCCATATCACTGTCAAGGTTGCTGACAAGTAACGGAGTCGAAGAGATGGGTCAGAAAGTACATCCCATTGGCATTCGCCTGGGAATCGTCAAGGAGCACACCTCCGTCTGGTACGCAGACGGTCGGACTTATGCGGACTACTTGTTCGCTGATCTGAAGGTGCGTGAGTATCTCCAAGACAAACTAAAAAGCGCGTCCGTAAGCCGTATCGATATCCATCGTCCGGCGCAGACTGCACGTATCACCATCCACACCGCTCGTCCAGGTATCGTTATCGGGAAGAAAGGTGAAGATGTTGAGAAACTGCGTCAGGACCTGACCAAGCAAATGGGTGTGCCTGTGCACATCAATATCGAAGAGATCCGCAAGCCGGAGCTCGACGGTATGCTGGTTGCGCAGAGCGTAGCTCAGCAGCTGGAGCGTCGCGTCATGTTCCGTCGCGCTATGAAGCGCGCTGTACAGAACGCCATGCGCATTGGTGCCAAAGGCATCAAAATCCAAGTGAGCGGTCGTCTCGGCGGTGCTGAAATCGCACGTACTGAATGGTATCGCGAAGGTCGTGTGCCACTGCACACCCTGCGTGCCGACATCGACTATGCCAACTACGAAGCTCACACCACCTACGGTGTGATCGGTGTAAAGGTTTGGATCTTCAAAGGCGAAGTAATTGGTGGTCGCCAAGAAGAACTGAAGCCACAAGCACCAGCGCCTCGTAAAAAAGCTGCTAAGTAAGGGGTACGCCAAATGTTGCAACCAAAGCGTACGAAGTTCCGCAAGCAAATGACCGGTCACAACCGTGGCCTGGCATTGCGCGGTAGCAAAGTCAGCTTCGGCGAGTTCGCGCTGAAGTCTGTTGCTCGTGGTCGTCTCACCGCTCGTCAGATCGAGTCAGCGCGTCGTGCTCTGACCCGTCACGTAAAACGTGGCGGCAAGATCTGGATCCGTGTATTCCCGGACAAGCCTATTTCCAAGAAGCCACTCGAAGTTCGGATGGGTAAAGGTAAGGGTAACGTCGAATACTGGGTTGCCCAGATTCAGCCAGGCAAAGTCCTGTATGAAATCGAGGGTGTAACTGAAGAGCTGGCGCGTGAGGCTTTTGCCCTGGCTGCTGCAAAGCTGCCGCTCGCCACCGCCTTTGTTAAACGGACGGTGATGTGATGAAAGCGAATGAACTTCGTGAAAAATCAGCACAGCAGCTGAACGAGCAACTGCTCGGCCTGCTGCGCGACCAGTTCAATCTGCGTATGCAGAAAGCAACTGGCCAGTTGGGGCAGTCTCATCTGCTCTCGCAAGTTAAGCGTGATATCGCTCGCGTGAAAACTGTGCTCAACCAGCAGGCAGGTAAGTAATCATGGCTGAAGCCGAAAAAACTGTCCGTACGCTGACTGGCCGTGTTGTCAGCGACAAGATGGACAAAACCATCACCGTTCTGATCGAGCGTCGCGTTAAGCACCCGATCTACGGTAAATACGTTAAGCGTTCGACTAAGCTGCACGCGCACGACGAAACCAATCAGTGCCACATCGGCGACAAAGTCACTATTCGTGAAACTCGTCCGATGGCCAAGACCAAGTCTTGGGCGCTGGTTGATGTTCTCGAACGCGCTGTGGAAGTCTAAGGGCTAGGGGTCGGAGAAATTATATGATTCAGACTCAATCCATGCTCGATGTGGCCGATAACAGCGGCGCTCGCCGTGTTATGTGCATCAAGGTGCTGGGTGGCTCCCATCGTCGTTACGCTGGTATCGGTGACATCATCAAGGTTACCGTCAAGGAAGCAATTCCTCGCGGTAAGGTGAAAAAAGGCCAAGTGATGACTGCTGTCGTAGTCCGCACTCGCCATGGCGTTCGTCGTGCTGACGGCTCCATCATCCGCTTTGATGGCAACGCTGCTGTTCTGTTGAACAACAAGCAAGAGCCGATCGGCACCCGTATCTTTGGGCCAGTGACCCGTGAACTTCGTACTGAGAAGTTCATGAAGATCGTCTCGCTCGCCCCAGAAGTGCTGTAAGGAGATCCGACATGCAAAAGATTCGTCGTGACGACGAGATCATCGTGATCGCCGGCAAAGACAAAGGTAAGCGCGGTAAGGTGCTGAAGGTTCTTGCTGACAACCGTCTGGTTGTTGGTGGTCTGAACCTGGTCAAGCGTCATACCAAGCCTAACCCGATGTCGGGCGTACAGGGCGGTATCGTCGAGAAAGAAGCGCCACTGCACGCTTCCAACGTCGCCATCTTCAACGGCGAAACCAACAAGGCTGACCGCGTTGGTTTCAAAGTAGAAGACGGTAAGAAAATTCGTGTCTTCAAGTCGACCCAAAAAGCGGTTGATGCTTGAACACTGCTAGGTAGAAGACCATGGCACGACTAAAAGAGATTTACCGGAAGGAAATCGCACCGAAACTTAAGGAAGAACTTAAGCTTTCGAACGTGATGGAAGTTCCGCGCGTTACCAAAATCACCCTGAACATGGGTCTGGGCGAAGCGATCGGCGACAAAAAAGTCATCGAGCACGCTGTTGCTGACCTGGAAAAGATCACCGGTCAGAAAGTCGTCGTGACTTACGCTCGGAAATCCATCGCTGGCTTTAAAGTCCGTGAAGGTTGGCCGATCGGCGTCAAAGTGACCCTGCGCCGTGAGCGTATGTACGAGTTCCTGGATCGTCTGCTGTCGATCTCCCTGCCTCGGGTTCGCGACTTCCGCGGCCTGAATGCCAAGTCCTTCGATGGTCGTGGCAACTACAGCATGGGCGTTAAAGAGCAGATCATTTTCCCGGAAATCGATTACGACAAGATCGACGCTCTCCGCGGTCTGGACATTACCCTGACCACCACTGCTCGGACGGATGATGAAGGTCGCGCACTGCTGCGCGCTTTCAAATTCCCGTTCCGCAACTGATTGGAGTAGGAAAATGGCCAAGAAGAGCATGAAAAACCGTGAGCTGAAGCGTCAGCTCACCGTTGCCAAGTACGCCACCAAGCGTGCAGCGCTGAAAGCTATCATCGTTGATCTGAACGCAAGTCCAGAAGCGCGTTGGGAAGCTACCGTAGCCCTGCAGAAGCAGCCACGTGACGCAAGCGCCTCGCGCATGCGTAACCGCTGCCGCCTGACTGGTCGTCCGCACGGCGTGTACCGCAAGTTCGGCCTCGGCCGTAACATGCTGCGTCAAGCTGCAATGCGTGGTGACGTTCCAGGTCTGGTTAAAGCCAGCTGGTAAGCACTGTCAAAGTCGCGGCGTTCGGGATCGCAAGATCCTGACCGTCGGTGACCTTGAACTTGAATCAAGCCCCTTTTGGGGCTTGATTCATTTGTGGGGTGTGTCTAGAATACCCGGCTCGCCTGAGCCCGTGTTTTTATTGCGCGGATGCGCTCGGCGACACGTACTAGCCGATAAGGCTAATTTTTTGTGTATTAGGAGCGTCTAGCCCATGAGTATGCAGGACCCGTTAGCGGACATGCTAACTCGTATCCGTAATGCCCAGATGGCTGAAAAGTCCGTCGTAAGCATGCCATCTTCTACGTTGAAGGTAGCTGTTGCCAAAGTCCTGAAGGACGAAGGTTACATTGCGGGTTATCAGATCAGCAGCGAAATCAAGCCTCTGCTGTCCATCGAGCTGAAGTACTTCGAAGGCCGTCCGGTCATCGAGGAAGTGAAGCGCGTTAGCCGTCCTGGCCTGCGTCAGTACAAGTCCGTCGAGGATCTGCCAAAAGTTCGTGGCGGCCTGGGCGTGTCTATCGTCTCCACCAACAAGGGTGTGATGACGGATCGTGCTGCGCGCGCTGCCGGTGTCGGCGGCGAAGTTCTTTGCACTGTGTTCTAAGGGGGGATAAGCATGTCACGCGTCGCTAAGAACCCCGTTAAGCTGCCAGCCGGTGTCGAAGTCAAATTCGCAGGCCAACAGCTTTCGGTGAAGGGTGCCAAGGGCACTCTGCAACTGAACATCCATTCGTCCGTTGAGATCGTTGAAGAAGCTGGTGAGCTGCGTTTCGCTGCTCGCAATGGCGATCAACAGACTCGCGCAATGGCTGGTACCACTCGTGCGTTGGTAAACAACATGGTCCAAGGCGTAAGCCAAGGCTTCGAGCGCAAGCTCCAGCTGGTCGGTGTTGGTTACAAAGCGCAAGCAAAAGGCACAGTGCTGAACCTGGCTCTTGGCTTCTCGCACCCAGTGGATTATGAACTGCCGGAAGGCATCACCGCTGAGACTCCTAGCCAGACCGATATCCTGATCAAGGGCATCGACAAGCAGCTGGTAGGTCAAGTGGCCGCCGAGATCCGCGACTTCCGTCCACCAGAGCCGTACAAAGGCAAAGGTGTGCGCTACGCGGACGAAGTCGTCCGTCGTAAAGAAGCCAAGAAGAAGTAGGGCATAGCAAATGACCGACAAAAAAGTTACTCGACTGCGTCGCGCTCGCAAAGCACGCCTGAAAATGCACGAACTCGAAGTCGTGCGTCTCTGCGTGTTCCGCTCGTCGCAGCACATCTACGCCCAGGTCATTTCGGCCGACGGCAACAAAGTCCTGGCAAGTGCCTCGACTTTGGATAAAGAACTGCGTGATGGCGCCACTGGCAACATCGACGCGGCCACTAAGGTTGGCCAGCTGGTCGCTACGCGTGCTAAAGCCGCTGGCGTCTCGCAGGTGGCTTTCGACCGCTCTGGCTTCAAGTACCACGGCCGCGTCAAGGCGCTGGCTGATGCTGCTCGTGAAGCTGGGCTGGAGTTCTAAGTTATGTCAAATAACGACCAAAAGCGCGACGAAGGCTACATCGAGAAGCTGGTTCAAGTTAACCGCGTAGCCAAAACCGTTAAAGGCGGCCGTATCTTCACTTTCACTGCGTTGACCGTAGTGGGTGATGGTAAAGGCCGTGTTGGCTTCGGCCGTGGCAAGTCGCGTGAAGTGCCTGCTGCGATCCAGAAGGCAATGGAAGCTGCTCGCCGCAACATGATCCAGGTTGATCTGAACGGCACCACTCTGCAGTACGCAATGAAGTCCGCCCATGGCGCTTCGAAGGTGTACATGCAGCCTGCTTCTGAAGGTACCGGTATCATCGCTGGCGGCGCTATGCGTGCTGTCCTCGAGGTTGCTGGCGTTCAGAACGTTCTGGCCAAGTGCTACGGCTCGACTAACCCGGTAAACGTGGTTCACGCCACTTTCAAGGGTTTGAAAGCAATGCAGTCTCCTGAATCCATTGCCGCCAAGCGTGGCAAAAGCGTCAAGGAGATCTTCTGATCATGGCTACCGTAAAAGTAACGCTGATCAAAAGCATGACCGGCCGCATCCCTAACCACAAACTGTGCGTTAAGGGTCTGGGTCTGCGTCGCATCGGTCACACTGTAGAAGTCCAGGATACTCCCGAGAATCGCGGGATGATCAACAAGGCTTACTACATGCTGCGTGTCGAGGGTTAATCGATGAAACTCAATGATCTGAGTCCAGCGCCGGGTTCCCGTCGCGAAAAGCATCGTCCGGGCCGTGGTATCGGTAGTGGTTTGGGCAAGACCGGTGGCCGTGGCCACAAAGGTCAGACCTCCCGCTCCGGTGGCACCATTGCTCCAGGCTTTGAAGGCGGCCAACAGCCGCTGCATCGTCGCCTGCCGAAGTTCGGTTTCGTTTCCCTGAAAGCCATGGATCGCGCAGAAGTGCGTCTGTCCGAGCTGGCCAAAGTGGACGGCGACATCGTCACCGTGCAGTCCCTGAAGGATGCCAACGTGATCAACCAGAACGTACAGCGTGTGAAAATCATGCTGTCGGGCGAAGTTGCTCGTGCTGTCACCATCGGAAAGGGAATCGGCGCCACCAAAGGTGCGCGTGCGGCTATCGAAGCAGCTGGCGGCAAGTTCGAGGAATAAATGGCTAAGCAAGGTGCTCTCTCTGCGCTCGGCAAAGGCGGTATGTCTGAACTCTGGGCTCGTCTGCGTTTTCTGTTCCTGGCGATTATCGTCTACCGAATAGGCGCACACATCCCGGTTCCAGGTATCAACCCGGACCGACTCGCGGACCTGTTTCGACAGAATGAGGGGACCATTCTTAGCTTGTTCAACATGTTTTCCGGCGGCGCGCTGGAGCGGATGAGCATCTTTGCACTGGGGATCATGCCGTACATTTCGGCATCGATCATCATGCAACTGATGAGCGCCGTCAGCCCGCAGCTGGAGCAGTTGAAGAAGGAAGGTGAAGCTGGCCGTCGCAAGATCAGCCAGTACACCCGCTACGGCACTGTCGTCCTCGCTCTCGTTCAGGCCATTGGCATGTCCATTGGCCTGGCGGGGCAGGGCGTTTCGTTCACTGCTGATTTCAGCTTTCATTTCGTTGCGGTAACCACGTTTGTGGCGGGCGCGATGTTCATGATGTGGCTGGGTGAGCAGATTACTGAGCGTGGTGTTGGCAACGGTATCTCGATGTTGATCTTCGCAGGTATCGTCGCCGGTCTTCCGAGAGCGATCGGGCAGTCTTTCGAGTCTGCGCGTCAGGGTGATATCAACATTTTCGCCCTGGTTGCCATCGGTTTGTTGGCAGTAGCGATTATCGGTTTCGTGGTGTTCATTGAGCGTGGTCAGCGGCGAATCGCTGTTCACTACGCCAAGCGTCAGCAGGGCCGCAAGGTGTTTGCTGCGCAGACCAGCCACTTGCCGTTGAAGGTGAACATGGCCGGCGTTATTCCGGCTATTTTCGCGAGCAGCATTTTGCTGTTCCCGGCTTCGTTGGGTGCCTGGTTCGGCCAGTCTGAAGGTATGGGCTGGTTGCAGGACATCTCGCAGTCGATCGCTCCTGGTCAGCCGTTGAATATTCTGCTGTTTAGTGCAGGGATTATTTTCTTCTGCTTCTTCTATACGGCGTTGATGTTCAATCCGAAAGACGTAGCGGAAAACCTGAAGAAGTCCGGTGCCTTTATTCCGGGCATCCGTCCAGGTGAGCAGTCTGCGCGCTACATTGATGGCGTTTTGACTCGCTTGACCATGTTCGGTGCTCTTTACATGACGGCCGTCTGTCTGTTGCCCCAGTTCCTGGTGGTTGCGGCAAACGTACCGTTCTACCTTGGCGGGACCTCGTTGCTGATCGTGGTCGTGGTTGTGATGGACTTCATGTCCCAAGTACAATCGCACCTCGTTTCGCACCAGTACGAATCCCTGATGAAGAAAGCCAACCTGAAGGGCTACGGCAGCGGCATGTTGCGCTGAGTAGCGTCCATAAGGTTCGAGGAGTTGGTGATGAAAGTTCGTGCATCGGTGAAAAAGCTGTGCCGCAACTGCAAGATTATTCGCCGCGAAGGTGTTGTTCGGGTAATTTGCAGCGCGGAACCGCGTCACAAACAGCGCCAAGGCTGAGTGTGATTGTGCTTTAAGCCCGGCAGCTAGTGCGCTGCCGGGTTGATTATTTGTTATTACAGCGATATTATCTCGCGCCCTATTTCTTGGCTTCCGGGGCGTAGGTAGCTGTCAATTGGAGTCCCACTGAATGGCCCGTATTGCAGGCGTCAACATTCCAGATAACAAGCATACTGTTATCTCGCTGACCTACATCTATGGTGTTGGTCGCACTACTGCACAGAAAATTTGTGCGGTGACTGGGGTCAACCCAGCGGCAAAGATCAAAGATCTGAGCGACGAGCAGATTGAACAGCTGCGTGGCGAAGTGGCGAAGTTCACCACTGAAGGTGACCTGCGTCGCGAAATCAACATGAAAATCAAGCGCTTGATGGACCTCGGTTGCTATCGCGGTCTGCGTCATCGTCGTGGTCTGCCAGTACGCGGTCAGCGTACCAAGACCAACGCGCGTACCCGTAAAGGTCCGCGTAAGCCGATCCGCAAGTAATCGCCCCAGCGAATCGACAGGAATTTAATCATGGCAAAACCTGCTGCTCGTCCTCGTAAAAAAGTTAAAAAGACAGTGGTTGATGGCATCGCCCACATCCATGCTTCTTTTAACAACACCATCGTGACCATTACCGACCGTCAAGGTAACGCTCTTTCCTGGGCTACCTCCGGTGGTTCGGGTTTCCGCGGTTCCCGCAAGTCCACCCCGTTCGCTGCTCAAGTAGCTGCTGAGCGTGCTGGTCAAGCTGCGCTGGAATACGGCCTGAAAAACCTCGACGTCAACGTCAAGGGTCCAGGTCCAGGTCGTGAATCCGCAGTCCGCGCTTTGAACGGCTGTGGCTACAAGATCGCCAGCATCACCGACGTGACGCCAATCCCGCACAACGGGTGCCGTCCGCCGAAGAAGCGCCGCGTGTAATCCAGGAGATTGTAAAGAATGGCTCGTTACATTGGTCCAAAATGCAAACTCGCTCGTCGCGAAGGCACCGATCTTTTTCTGAAGAGCGGCGTGCGCGCGATCGAATCGAAGTGCAACATTGAAGCAGCACCTGGTATCCACGGCCAACGCCGCGGTCGCCAGTCCGATTACGGCACCCAACTGCGTGAAAAGCAGAAGGTCCGTCGTATCTACGGCGTTCTCGAGCGTCAATTCAGCGGCTACTACAAAGAAGCAGCTGGCAAGAAAGGCGCAACCGGCGAAAACCTGTTGCAACTGCTCGAATGCCGTCTGGACAACGTTGTATACCGTATGGGTTTCGGTTCTACTCGTGCCGAATCCCGTCAGCTGGTATCGCACAAGTCGATCAGCGTTAACGGTCAGACCGTAAACGTTCCGTCCTACCAGGTTCGTGCTGGTGACGTGGTTGCTGTTCGCGAGAAAGCAAAGAACCAACTTCGCATTGTCCAAGCTCTCGATCTGTGTGCCCAACGTGGCCGCGTAGAATGGGTAGAAGTAGACACTGAGAAGAAGTCGGGCGTTTTCAAGAACGTTCCTGCTCGCAGTGATCTGTCCGCCGACATCAACGAAAGCCTGATTGTCGAGCTCTACTCCAAGTAAGGGCTAGAAAATAGGTGCATCCATGCAGATTTCGGTAAATGAGTTCCTGACACCCCGCCATATTGATGTGCAGGTTGTCAGTCCAACCCGCGCCAAGATCACACTCGAGCCTCTCGAGCGTGGTTTCGGCCACACCCTGGGCAACGCGCTGCGCCGCATCCTGTTGTCCTCAATGCCCGGCTGTGCAGTAGTCGAGGCCGAGATTGACGGTGTGCTCCATGAGTACAGCGCCATCGAAGGTGTACAGGAAGACGTAATTGAAATCCTGTTGAACCTGAAAGGTCTGGCTATCAAGCTGCACGGTCGTGACGAAGTTACGCTGACCTTGTCGAAGAAGGGTTCGGGGGTGGTTACCGCTGCCGATATTCAGCTGGATCATGATGTCGAGATCGTTAACCCCGATCACGTAATCGCTAACCTGGCGTCTAACGGCGCCCTGAACATGAAGCTCACCGTAGCTCGTGGTCGTGGTTATGAACCGGCAGACTCGCGTCAGAGCGATGAAGACGAAAGCCGCAGCATCGGTCGCTTGCAGCTTGACTCTTCGTTCAGCCCAGTTCGCCGTATCGCATACGTGGTGGAAAACGCCCGTGTCGAACAGCGTACCAACCTGGACAAGCTGGTTATTGATCTGGAAACCAACGGTACCCTGGATCCTGAAGAGGCTATCCGCCGTGCTGCAACCATCCTGCAACAGCAGTTGGCTGCGTTCGTCGACCTCAAGGGTGACAGTGAGCCAGTGGTTGTCGAGCAGGAAGACGAGATCGATCCGATCCTGCTTCGCCCGGTTGACGATCTGGAACTGACTGTACGTTCGGCTAACTGCCTTAAGGCGGAAAACATCTACTACATCGGCGACCTGATTCAGCGTACCGAAGTAGAGCTGTTGAAGACTCCGAACCTTGGCAAGAAATCCTTGACTGAAATCAAGGACGTTCTGGCCTCCCGCGGTCTGTCCCTCGGCATGCGCCTCGACAACTGGCCGCCTGCAAGTCTTAAGAAGGACGACAAGGCGACTGCCTGATCGTCGTAATCACCGAACGTTGTGTTTGGTAAGGAATGAACCATGCGTCATCGTAAAAGTGGTCGTCACCTGAGCCGCACCAGCTCGCACCGCAAGGCCATGTTCCAAAACATGGCGGTTTCGCTGTTCGAGCACGAGCTGATCAAAACTACACTGCCGAAAGCCAAAGAACTGCGTCGCGTTGCTGAGCCGCTGATCACTCTGGCCAAGACAGATAGCCTGGCTAACCGCCGTCTGGCTTTCGACCGTACTCGTTCGAAAGCTATCGTTGGTAAGCTCTTCAACGACCTGGGCAAGCGTTACGCTACCCGTGAGGGTGGCTACCTGCGCATCCTCAAGTGCGGTTTCCGCGCTGGCGACAATGCGCCTATGGCGTACGTCGAGTTGGTTGATCGTGCTACCAGCGGTGAAGCTGTATCCGCTGAGTAAGTCGGCAACAAACGAAAAACCGGGCCTTGTGCCCGGTTTTTTGTTGCCTGCTGAAAAGTGCCAAGACCGTTTCGCCTGGTTGGGCTATCGGCAAGTCTTCAGCGTTAGATAATGACTATCGATGTCCATGATTTAATGAATTTGGATACTGTCACTAACATGATCAATACTCCTTTCCAGCCGATTAGCCGGCAGTTTGAAGACCGACCTAGGAAGATTGAGCATGAGCCAGATCAAAACGCTTACGACCGCCAGCGGCGCTCCTGTCGCCGATAACCAGAACTCTCGTTCCGCCGGCCCGCGCGGCCCGCTGCTGCTCGATGATTTTCATTTGATCGAAAAGCTTGCTCACTTCAACCGCGAGAACATTCCCGAGCGTCGCGTGCACGCCAAAGGGTCGGGGGCCTACGGCATCTTTACCGTCACCCAGGACATCACCCAGTACACCAGCGCCAAGTTGTTCGAGTCGATCGGCAAGCAGACGCCCACCTTCCTGCGATTCTCCACTGTGGGTGGCGAGCGTGGTTCGGCCGACACTGAACGCGATCCGCGGGGGTTCGCCCTGAAGTTCTACACCGAGGAAGGCAACTGGGACATCGTCGGCAACAACACCCCGGTCTTCTTTATCCGTGATCCGTTGAAATTTCCGGATTTTATCCACACCCAGAAGCGTCTGCCGCAAAGCAACCTGAAAAGTGCCCAGGCGATGTGGGATTTCTGGTCGCATTCGCCCGAGGCGCTGCATCAGGTCACCATCCTGTTTTCCGACCGTGGCATTCCGGATGGCTACCGCCATATGCACGGCTTCGGCAGCCACACCTACAGCCTGATCAACGCACAGGGTGAGCGGCACTGGGTGAAGTGGCACTACAAGACCCTGCAAGGCATCAAGAACCTCGCGCCGGCAGAAGCGGCACGCCTGGCGGGTACCGACCCGGATTATGCCCAGCGCGACCTGTTCGAGGCTATTGAACGTGGTGACTTCCCGAGATGGCGTGTCTGCATCCAGATCATGAGCGAGGCCCAGGCCGCGGCCCATTACGAGAATCCGTTCGACGTGACCAAGACCTGGTCGCAGAAAGAGTTTCCGTTGATCGAAGTGGGTGTGCTCGAGCTCAACCGCAACCCGCTGAATTACTTCGCTGAAGTCGAGCAGGCGGCGTTTGGCCCGAGCAACATGGTGCCAGGGGTTGGTCTCTCGCCGGATCGCATGCTGCAGGGCCGTGTCTTCGCCTACGCCGATGCGCACCGCTACCGTGTGGGCACCAATCACCAGCAATTGCCGGTGAATGCGCCACGTAGCCCGGTCAACACTTACCAGCGCGACGGTGCCATGGCGTTTGGCAGCAATGGCGGGGCGGCACCGAACTACGAGCCTAACAGCTATGTGGAGGCACCGAAGCAGGCGCCGCGTTATGCGGAGCCGGCCCTGGCCCTCAGTGGCGCGGCGGATCGTTACGATCATCGCGAAGACACGGACTACTACAGCCATGCCGGTGCGTTGTTCCGTTTGATGAGCGACGAGCAGAAAGCGTTGCTGATCAGCAATATCGCCGGTGCGATGGCCGCTGTATCGGCGGATGTCGTTGACCGACAGCTCCAGCATTTCTTCAGGGCGGACGCCGCTTATGGAGAAGGTATCGCAAAGGCGTTGGGCGTACAGCTTAACTAAGTCTAAACGAGAAGCAGAACCGCCCTCATTTGGGCGGTTTTTGCGTTATTTAGCCCGGTTTTCTCGGATTTTCTTCGCTTTTATTGCGATGAACGAGTGACCTCTCCGTCAGGTTGGTTCAAACTAGAGCCTTCAAAGCTTGTGGAGATGTAGGGCGATGCAAGGTCACCCAGATGTAATCGATTACCTCAACACGTTGCTGACAGGCGAACTGGCAGCCCGTGATCAATATTTCATCCACTCGCGGATGTACGAGGACTGGGGTTTCACCGAGCTCTACGAACGTATCAACCATGAGATGGAAGAAGAAGCCCAGCACGCCGATGCATTGATGCGCCGGATCCTGATGCTCGAAGGCACGCCGCGGATGCGTCCGGATGACTTGGACATCGGCACCACCGTGCCCGATATGCTCGCCGCCGACTTGCGCCTGGAATACAAAGTGCGCGCTGCCCTCTGCAAAGGCATCGAACTTTGCGAGCAGCACAACGACTATGTGACCCGCGAGATCCTGCGTATCCAACTCAACGACACTGAAGAAGACCATACCTACTGGCTCGAGAAGCAGTTGGGTCTGATCAAGCTGATCGGGTTGGAGAACTACCTGCAATCGCAGTTCTAATCGCGATAGTTGTGGGAGCGAGCAAGCTCGCTCCCACAGAAGAAAAGCAAAAGCCCCTGCCATCGATGAGATGACAGGGGCTTTTTCGTGCTCGGGTGAAGTCAATCCCGATCACGCTCCAGCAACGGCTTGAGGTAGTAGCCGGTGTAGGACTGCTTCATTTCGGCCACTTGTTCAGGCGTGCCCACGGCAATGATCTGGCCGCCCTTGGAACCGCCTTCCGGCCCCAGGTCCACCAGCCAGTCAGCTGTCTTGATCACGTCCAGGTTGTGTTCGATCACCACCACGGTGTTGCCGTGGTCGCGAAGGCGATGCAGCACGTCGAGCAATTGCTGGATATCGGCGAAGTGCAGGCCGGTGGTCGGCTCGTCGAGGATGTACAGGGTCTTGCCGGTGTCGCGCTTGGACAGCTCGCGGGACAACTTGACCCGCTGGGCTTCGCCGCCGGACAACGTCGTCGCCGACTGCCCCAGCTTGATGTACGACAGGCCGACATCCATCAGGGTCTGGAGCTTGCGCGCCAGGGCCGGCACCGCATCGAAAAACACCCGGGCCTCTTCGATGGTCATCTCGAGGGTTTCGTGGATGTTCTTGCCCTTGTATTTGATCTCCAGGGTTTCGCGGTTGTAGCGCTTGCTCTTGCAGACGTCGCACGGCACATAGATGTCGGGCAGGAAGTGCATTTCCACCTTGATCAGGCCATCGCCCTGGCAGGCCTCGCAGCGCCCGCCCTTGACGTTGAACGAGAAGCGTCCTGGGCCATAACCCCGTGAGCGGGACTCCGGCACGCCGGCGAACAGTTCGCGGATCGGCGTGAACAACCCGGTGTAGGTCGCCGGGTTGGAGCGCGGCGTGCGGCCGATCGGGCTCTGGTCGATGTCGACCACCTTGTCCAGGTGCTCCAGGCCCTTGATGCTGTCGTGAGCGGCCGCTTCCAGGGTGGTGGCGCCGTTCAGGGCCGTGGCGCTGAGGGGGAACAGGGTGTTGTTGATCAGCGTCGACTTGCCGGAGCCGGATACGCCGGTCACGCAGGTCAGCAAGCCGATCGGGATTTCCAGGTCGACGTTGCGCAAGTTGTTGCCACGGGCGCCCTTGAGAGTCAGCGACAGCTTCTTGTTGCGCGGCGTACGTTTGGCCGGAACCTTGATCTTCACCCGGCCCGACAAGTACTTACCAGTCAGCGAGTCAGGGTGCGCCATGACTTCTGCAGCAGTACCCTGGGCAACGATATGCCCGCCATGGACACCCGCGCCCGGGCCGATGTCCACCACGTAGTCCGCCAGGCGGATGGCGTCCTCGTCGTGCTCGACCACGATCACCGTGTTGCCGATGTCCCGCAGGTGTTTCAGGGTCCCGAGCAACCGGTCGTTATCCCGCTGGTGCAGGCCGATGGACGGCTCGTCGAGGATGTACATCACCCCCACCAGGCCGGCGCCGATCTGGCTGGCGAGGCGGATACGCTGGGCTTCGCCGCCGGACAAGGTGTCTGCGCTGCGATCGAGGGTCAGGTAGTCCAGGCCGACGTTCACCAGGAACTGCAGGCGTTCGCGGATTTCCTTGAGGATCTTGTCGGCGATCTCGCCACGACGACCGGTGAGCTTCAGGCCGCCGAAGTAATCGGTAGCGTCGCCAATCGGCAGGTTGGTCACCGCCGGCAGCGTCTTCTCGCCGACCCAGACATGCCGCGCCTCGCGTCGCAGGCGAGTGCCTCGGCAGTCAGGGCAGGGCTGGGTGCTGAGGAACTTGGCCAGTTCTTCGCGCACGCTGGCCGATTCGGTCTCGCGGTAGCGTCGCTCCAGGTTCGGCACGATACCTTCGAACGGGTGGGAGCGCTTGACGATATCGCCACGGTCGTTGAGGTATTTGAAGTCGACATTCTGCGAGCCGCTGCCGTGCAGGATGAATTTCTGCTGGTCGGCGGGCAATTCGTTGAACGGCTTGTCCAGGCTGAACTTGTAATGGGCCGCCAGCGAACCGAGCATCTGGAAGTAATAGACGTTGCGCCTGTCCCAGCCGCGAATCGCCCCTTCGGCCAGGGTCAGCTCGCCATTGACCAGGCGCTTGGTGTCGAAGAACTGCTTGACCCCCAGGCCGTCGCAAGTCGGGCAGGCGCCAGCCGGGTTGTTAAAGGAGAACAGCTTGGGTTCCAGCTCGCTGATGGCGTGGCCGCAGATCGGGCAGGCAAAACGTGCGGAGAAAATGATCTCCTCGCCGGGTTCATCGTCCATCGGCGCCACAAGGGCAATGCCGTCGGCCAGTTTCAGGGCGGTCTCGAAGGACTCGGCCAACCGCTGCTGCAAGTCGGCACGGACCTTGAAGCGGTCGACTACCACATCGATCGAATGCTTCTTCTGTTTATCCAGCTTCGGCAGTTCGTCCAGCTCGCACAGCTTGCCGTTGACCCGGGCCCGCACGAAGCCTTGGGCGCGCAATTCTTCGAACACCATCAGGTGTTCGCCCTTGCGTTCGCGAACCACCGGGGCCAGCAGCATCAGCTTGCTGCCTTCGGGCTGGGCCAGCACCAGGTCGACCATCTGGCTGACGGTCTGGGCTTCCAGGGGAATGTCGTGGTCGGGGCAGCGGGGAATGCCGACCCGCGCATACAGCAAGCGCAGGTAGTCGTAGATCTCGGTGATGGTGCCGACCGTCGACCGGGGGTTATGGGAGGTCGACTTCTGTTCGATGGAAATGGCCGGCGACAGCCCTTCGATGGTGTCGACGTCGGGTTTTTCCATCATCGACAGGAACTGCCGGGCATAGGCCGACAGCGATTCGACATAACGTCGCTGGCCTTCGGCGTACAGAGTGTCGAAAGCCAGGGATGATTTGCCGGATCCGGACAGGCCGGTGATGACGATCAGCTTGTCCCGTGGCAGGGTCAGGTCGATGTTCTTCAGGTTGTGGGTACGGGCCCCACGAATCAGGATCTTGTCCAAAGTGGCCTCGCTCGGCGGGCGTCGAAAACGTAGGAGTATACGGGCAAATACTGGATGGATGCACACTATTGGCGACGCGATTGCAGCCATACATGAAGACTGCGCGGCAAACGGTCGCCATATACCCTCTCAATCGATGGGACTGGTAGAATCGCCGCCGGTTCACATGAGGTTTTTCCATGCAAGATCCCCACAGCGAACGCATGAGTCGTGGCGAGACACGCGCAGCAAGCGGTCTGGCCCTAGTGTTCGCCTTCCGTATGCTGGGCATGTTCATGGTGTTGCCGGTGCTGGCGACCTATGGCATGGACCTGGCAGGCGCCACCCCGGCCCTCATCGGCCTGGCGATTGGCGCTTATGGCCTGACCCAGGCGATCTTCCAGATCCCGTTCGGGATTATTTCCGACCGCATCGGCCGGCGTCCGGTTATCTACCTGGGGCTGATCGTCTTCGCCCTCGGCAGCGTGCTGGCGGCCAATGCCGACTCGATCTGGGGCGTGATCGCCGGACGCATCCTGCAGGGGGCCGGGGCCATTTCCGCGGCCGTCATGGCGCTGCTGTCGGACTTGACCCGCGAACAGCATCGGACCAAGGCCATGGCCATGATCGGCATGACCATCGGTCTGTCGTTCGCCGTGGCCATGGTGGTCGGTCCCTTGCTGACCCGGGCCTTTGGTTTGTCGGGCCTGTTCCTGGCGACCGGTGCCATGGCGTTGGTTGGGATTCTGATCGTGGCCTTCATGGTGCCAGGTGCCACCGGGCCGTTGCAGCACCGGGAATCCGGGGTGGCGCGCCAGGCATTGATCCCGACGCTCAAGCACCCGGACCTGTTGCGCCTGGACCTGGGTATCTTCGTGCTCCACGCCATGCTGATGTCCAGCTTCGTGGCCTTGCCGCTGGCCCTGGTCGAGAAGGCCGGCCTGCCCAAGGAACAGCACTGGTGGGTCTACCTGACCGCGTTGCTGATCTCGTTCTTCGCCATGATCCCGTTCATCATCTATGGCGAAAAACGACGCAAAATGAAACGAGTTTTGCTCGGCGCCGTCGTGACGCTGATGCTCACTGAGCTATTCTTCTGGCAGTTCGGCGATAGCTTGCGGGCCCTGGTGATCGGCACGGTGGTGTTCTTCACCGCGTTCAATCTGCTGGAAGCTTCGTTGCCGTCGCTGATCAGCAAGGTTTCGCCGGCGGGCGGCAAGGGCACGGCGATGGGGGTCTACTCCACCAGCCAATTCCTGGGTTCGGCGTTGGGCGGGATCCTCGGCGGCTGGCTGTTCCAGCATGGCGGTTTGTCGGTTGTGTTCCTGGGATGCGCCGCGCTGGCTGCACTTTGGCTGCTTTTTGCTGTTACCATGCGCGAACCTCCCTATGTGACGAGCCTGCGCTTGCCCTTATCGCCCGAGGCGATTCGTGAGGCTGGCCTGACCGAGCGTCTGAAGGCCGTCGTTGGAGTAACCGATGCAGTGGTGGTCGCCGACGAGGCGGCCGTGTATATCAAACTCGACACCGAATTATTGGATCGCGCGACGCTCGAGCGCCTGGTGAACAACCCGGCCCCGACCACGTGCGAAGCCTAGGAGAACGTTATGGCCCGTGGGGTTAACAAAGTCATATTGGTCGGTACTTGCGGCCAGGATCCCGAAGTTCGCTACCTGCCGAACGGCAACGCCGTGACCAACCTGAGTCTGGCGACCAGCGAACAGTGGACCGACAAGCAGACCGGCCAGAAGGTCGAGAAGACCGAATGGCACCGCGTGTCGATGTTCGGCAAGGTGGCCGAGATCGCCGGCGAATACCTGCGCAAGGGTTCGCAGGTGTACATCGAAGGCAAGCTGCAGACCCGCGAGTGGGAAAAAGACGGCATCAAGCGCTACACCACCGAAATCGTGGTCGACATGCAAGGCACCATGCAATTGCTGGGTGGCCGTCCACAGGGCGACCAGCAACAAGGTGGCAACAACTACCAGCAGTCGGCTCCGGCCCCGCGTCAGCAGGCGCCTCGTCCACAGTCGGCGCCACAGCCGCAACGTGAGCGTCCGGCCCCACAACAGGCCGCGCCGCAACCGGCTCCGGATTTCGACAGCTTCGATGACGATATTCCGTTCTGATCCTCGCCTGAGCGCAATACGCAGGTAGACACGAAAGCCCCAAGCGCTCAGCACTTGGGGCTTTTTATTTGTCTGGCGCAAACCGATTCGTGACTTTGGGGACACTGGCAACTCCGGCCTTGCTCACAGATCCAGATCCAATACCTCCTGCATCCTCTCGCCAATCGACTGACTCAACCACGCGGCATGAAACGCCATGTCCTGATCCGTCAGATCCACCCCTACCCGAAGTGCGGTGGCCTTGCCATTGCCCCCGGCGAAGCCCACCACAAAGTGACAGATGTTGGCGGAAGCGGTCGTTTTGTAAGGCTTGATGTAATGGATGTCGCTGTACGGCACGCATTCGTCGGTGGTTTGCCGGGCAGGGCGGCGTTGGGTGAAGGTGAGGCGTTGCTGGCGTTCGTCAAAGCAGAAGCCGAGCACCTTAGGTTCGGATGCCAGCCAGTTGAGCACGCAGACGGCCGCCAATGCGCTGATTAATATGAGCGCTATGGACAGAGGGTCCTCGATCACTCTTGTGTGGATGGGCGACAGGTTTTGTCCGACATGAAACAGCTTCGTCGATAGCACTGCCAGCCCGTAGACCGGCAAGGTCAGCAGTATCACCACGGCATACACCATCGTGCCCAGGTATCCCGGCCTGGATACGTCGTTTGAGCAATCCCACGTGGGCGGGTGCAGTGGCGCTGATGTAGCGGTCGGGAACGGGGATTCGACCAGGCGCGGCGGGCGTTTGCGTTTCATACGGCTGGCTCTTGGGAAAAATGCCCGGCTATTTTTATCGTTGTTCCTCAAGTACGCCTAGTAAAACAGTAGGGGCGCAGCGGCGAGAAGCTGAAGGGGATGGCGCGCGAAGCGCAGCAGATGGGGAAAAACCGCACTTGGAGGATGAAGCGCGGTTTTTTAACAGCGTCGTGTGTTTATTGATGGTCAGCCAGGAATTGCTCGGTACTCACCACACTCGCGTAGGCAAACCCCAGCGCTGCCATGAACGCCGCATGCACCTGGGCAGCCGGTACGACGACGCCGTTGAATTCCAGGTCGAGGGTGGCGCAGGCGTCGTGGATCACTGTGACGCCGTAGCCCAGATCCGCCGCCGCCCGCACCACGCCATCGACGCACATGTGGCTCATGCTGCCGACCACCACCAATTGTTCGATGCCCTGCTGGTCGAGGACCGCTTGAAGTTCGGTTTCGCGAAACGAATTGACGAAGTGCTTGAGGACCACCGGTTCATCGGCGCGGTTGAGCACCTTGGGGTGCAACTGTGCGCCTTCGGAGCCTGGGGTGAAGAAGGGCGCGTCGTCGGAGGTGAATTCGTGGCGGATGTGCACCACGCTGTCGCCGGCCTGGCGAAAGGCTTCGATCAACCGTACGGCGTTATCGGCGGCGGCATGGGCACCGACCAACGGCCATTTGCCCTGGGGGAAGTAGTCGTTCTGGATATCGACTACGATGAGCGCTTGCTTGGACATGAGGGCTTCCTTGATCAGGTGGGGTAGGGCGCCAGTATTGGCCTTTACCGCCGGTTCGAGGATTGGCCGCAACGACAATAAGCGAGGGAAAACTGACAATGGCGCAGCAAAGGGCAGTCGCCGAGCTTGGGGTGCTCATCTACCCCGGCGCGCAAATGGCGGCAGTGCATGGCTTGACCGATCTGTTCGCCGTGGCCCAGCGGATCGCGGCCGAGCACGCCAGTGCACCATTGCCACGGTTGCGGGTCAGTCACTGGCAGACCGACAACGGTGAGACGCCGCGGCGGGTGTTCGACAGCGAAACCGGCCCGGCAGGCCATTTGGTGGCGCTGCTGATCCCGCCGTCTCTCGCCGGCTTCGATGACGACCTGGCCTCGCCGACGCTGATGGATTGGCTGCGCGCGCAGCATGCGGGCGGCACGGTGTTGGGCGGTGTGTGTGTTGGCTCGATCCTGTTGGCCGAAAGCGGCCTGCTCGATGGGCGCAGCGCTACCACCCATTGGACATCGGCCAAGGATTTCGCCGCCCGTTACCCGAAGATCAAGCTCAACGCCGACAAACCGATTGTCGACGATGGCGACCTGATCACCACCGCCGGGCTGATGGCCTGGTCGGAGCTGGGACTGCGCCTGGTGGACCGCCTGCTCGGGCCCAGCATCGCCACGCGCACCGCGCAATTTCTGGTGATCGAACACAGCGACAGCGCGAGCCAGTGCGGCAGTAACTTCGCGCCCATCCTCGGCCATGGCGATGCCGCGATTCTCAAGGTCCAGCATTGGTTGCAAAGCAACGGTGCGGTGGAGGTTTCACTCGGTGCGATGGCCGAACGGGCCGGGCTGGAAGAGCGCACCTTCCTGCGCCGGTTCCGTGCCGCCACCGGGCTCAGGCCCACCGAGTACTGCCAGCACCTGCGGGTCGGCAAGGCCCGGGAAATGCTGGAGTTCACCAATGGCACCATCGACCACATTGCCTGGACCGTCGGCTACCAAGACCCCAGTGCCTTTCGCGCGACGTTCAGGAAAATCACCGGGTTGGCGCCGAGTGATTATCGGGCGAGGTTTGGGGTGAGCCCGCTGGGCATTCCCAAAGGCTGACACTGGACCTTTTGTGGCGAGGGAGCTTGCTCCCGCTGGGCTGCGCAGCAGCCCCACCATCCCAACTGACACACTGCGGTGTGGGTTCCTTGGGGGCGCTTCGCACCCCAGAGGGAGCAAGCTCCCTCGCCACAGGGGGCTGCGTCTGCTGCTGAATATCGTGCAATTTGCGGGATGCCAAGCGAGTGTCGTGCAGAATGAAATAGGCCAGTTGCTATCAACTGCATACAAGGCGCCCGCTTGGCTGACCCTTCCTTGCCGATGACATCATTGGCCTGATCTCTGCACCTATCCTTACCTAAAGCCATCGAGCGCAGGAAAAAGGGCACCGCATGACATCAGTCAATCGCAACAAACGGGTCGTGGCCTATTCGGTCAACCCACAAGCGCCTCGCCACGAGGTCGAGACCAACCGTGCACTGGCCCAATGGCTGGCGCAGATCCTGGGTTGGGAGTACGGCGACAGTCATGATTCCCAGGCCGGTCATGATCTTTATCTGTTGCCCACCCAAACCCTGATCGGCACCGAAACCTTGATGCGCCTGGGGGTGAAGGGGCCGGAGGATGTGTGGGGCGGGTATGTCGAGCATGATTTTATCTGCACCAAGGCGATTACCCACGGTCTGTTGAATAAGGACGCGGTGGCGCCCAAAGGCTGGTCACCGCTGTTTGCCAAGCTCACCCGGGGCGCGGTGCTGGACGGCGTGACGGTCTTTTCACTCAAGGATGCCCGCCCGGCCGCCGAACATTTGCTCTACACCGGGCCGATCCGCATCAAGCCGATTCATGCCTGTGCTGGGCGTGGCCAACGGCTGATCAAGAGCCTGGCGCAGTTCGATGAAGTCGCCGCCGGGCCCGACGCCCAGGCGCTGTTTCGCGATGGCGTGGTGCTGGAACAGCACCTCAACGAGGTCAAGACCCAGAGCGTCGGCCAGAGCTTCATCAACGGCCAGGTCCTGAGCTATTGCGGCGTGCAACACCTGACCCACGACAGCGAAGGGCTGGAGGTGTACGGCGGTTCGGACCTGCTGGTGGTGCAGGGCGGCTATATCGAGTTGCTCAGGCTCGAACTGCCTGATGACGTGCGTGAGGCGGTGCGGCTGGCGCAAGTGTTCGATGACGCCGCCAACCAGGCCTACCCGAGCTTTTTTGCGTCGCGGCGTAATTACGACATTGCCCAGGGCCTGGATGCCGCCGGCCAGACCCGTGGCGGCGTGTTGGAGCAGTCGTGGCGCATGGGCGGGGCCAGCAGCGCCGAACTGGCGGCGTTGCAGGTGTTCGTCGAAACGCCTGAGACCAGCGCGGTGCGGGTGTCTTCGGTGGAAACCTACCTCGACCAACCGCTGCCAGCCGGGGCCAAGGAGGTTTATCGCGGCGAGGCCCACAACAGCGACTTTCTTCTCAAATACGTAACGGTTCAATCTTATGACGGCTAGAAGTGAAACCATTCAAATCGAGATCGACGACGAACGGATGAACGGGACCTTCCTGAGCCCCAAATCGAAGGTCCCTGGCGTGTTATTCGTACACGGCTGGGGCGGCAGCCAGGAGCGCGACCTGGAACGGGCCAAGGGCATTGCTGGCCTGGGTTGTGTCTGTCTGACGTTCGACTTGCGCGGGCACACCGGCGGGGCAGGAATTCCCTTGTCCCGGGTCACTCGGGAAGACAATTTGCGGGATTTGTTGGCGGCCTACGATCGCCTGTTGGCCCATCCGGCCCTAGACACTTCGGCGATCGCCGTGGTCGGCACCAGCTACGGGGGATACCTGGCGTCGATCCTGACGTCGCTGCGCCCGGTGCGCTGGCTAGCCCTGCGGGTGCCGGCGCTGTACCGCGACGAACAATGGCACACGCCCAAGCGCGACTTGGACAAGAGCGACCTGCTGGACTACCGCAGCACCCTGGTACACGCCGACACCAACCGCGCCTTGCATGCCTGTTCGCAGTTCACTGGTGATGTGTTGCTGGTGGAGTCGGAGACCGACGATCATGTGCCTCATGCCACGATCATGAGCTACCGCGCGGCGTGCCAGCAGACCCATTCGCTGACCCACCGCATCATCGATGGCGCCGACCATGCCTTGAGCGACCCCGTGTCACAACAGGCCTACACCTCGATCCTGGTGGACTGGATCACGGAAATGGTGGTGGGAGAACGGTTGAGCATCATTCAGGCGCGGTGATCGTGTGGTATGTGAGGGGGCCTCTTCGCGAGCAAGTTCGCTCCTACATTGGATCTGCGATGAACGCCAAACCCATGTCCAATGCACATCCCCTGTGGGAGCGGGAGCGAGCTTGCTCGCGATGGGGCCAGGCGTGGCACCTCAGCGCTTGACCCCAGGCTTGATTCGCAACGCCTTGGCCTTCGCCTCGATCACCAGATACATCACCACGGTAATCAGCAACGGCAGGATGAAATAGATCGCCCGGTAAGCGATCAGCCCCGCCAGCAGGCTGCCCCGCGACACCTCATGTTGCAGCAGGGCAATGAACACCGCCTCCAGCACCCCAAGCCCCGCCGGAATGTGAGTGATGACCCCGGCAATGCTGCTGATCAGCAACACCCCGAGCACCATCGGGTAATCCAGTTTGCTGGGCAGCAAGGTGAAAATCACCGCGGCCATCAGCGACCAGTTCAGCGCGCCCAACGCCAGTTGCAGCACCGCCATGCGCAGCGACGGCAGGTTGATTTCCATGCCGCGCACGGTCCAGGCCCGACGCTTGGAAAACCGGCAGGCCACCAGGTATCCGGCACTCGCCAGCAACAACAGCACGCCCACGCCTTGCAACGCGCCGCTGCTGAGTTTCCAGCCCGGCGGCATGGTCACCAGGCCGCTGCTGAACACCACCCCGGCCAGGGTCATGTAGCCGAACCAGTTGGTGGCCAGGCTCAGGCCGAGGATTTTGGCGATGTTCCCGCTGCTGACGCCCAGCCGCGAATACAGTCGGTAGCGCATGGCGATACCGCCTACCCAGGCGCTGAGGTTGAGATTGAAGGCATAACTGATCACCCCCACCGGCAAAATCTGCCGCCAACCGAGTTTCTGGCGGATGTAGGTGCGCCCGATCAGATCGAAGCAGGCATAGGTGATGAAGCTGGTGATGGTCAGCGCAGCGGCGATGATCAAGGTGCGCACCTTGAAATCTGCCAGGGTGGCGAACACCTCGGACCAATCGATGCGCCGTGCCAGGGCGGTGAAGAGCACGATCAACAGCAGGAAAAACGCCAGGGTCAGCGGTCTTTTCCAACGGCTCCAACGGGATTTGGGCTTGGCCTGTTCCGGCGCATGGGCATCTCTCGGCGCGGTCTGCGCTTCAGAGTGGTTCATGGGGTTCGCTCCGGACCGCCGTCGGCGGTGAAAAAGGTTTCAGACGCGGTTTATGGGCCGGCAGCCAGCCGGCCCAGGCCGGGAAGTGGCGCAAAAAGTGGAACACCATGAAACCGATGGTCATGCGCCACAGCAGACCCCGCGGCGCATGGTTTTCGGGCATGACCGTGCAGTGTTCGCGGCTCAGGTAGTCGAGGCGCTCGAACAGCTCGCGGTTGAACGTCCGATCGCGGATCAGCACGTTGGCTTCCAGGTTCAGCGACAGGCTCAGCGGGTCGAGGTTGCTTGAACCCACCGTGCTCCAGTCTTCATCCACCAAGGCGACTTTGCCGTGCAGCGGCCGCTCGCAGTATTCGTAGATCACCACGCCGGCCTTGAGCAGGTAGCTGTAGAGCATCCGAGCCGCGAGCTTGGCGATCATCATGTCCGGTTGCCCTTGCAGGATCAGCCGCACCTCCACGCCGCGCCGGGCGGCGTTGCGGATCTCGCGCAGCAACCGGTAGCCGGGGAAGAAATACGCATTGGCGATCACCACCCGCCGCTGAGCGCTGCGCAGCACTTGCAGGTAGACCTCTTCGATGTCGGTCTGATGCTCGTGGTTATCCCGGTAGACCAGGCGCACCTGGCCATCATGGTCGCTGAAGGCCAGTTCGTTGCGACGGCTACGGCGGCGTTGCCACCAGTATTTGGCCCGGGCGGGCCGGCCGCTCTGCAATAGCGCGAAGTGATGGATATCCACCACCGCCGGGCCTTTGACCTCCACGGAGTAATCCTGCTTGGCCTCGGGGCCGAAATCCCCCAGGTGGTCGGCGGAAAAGTTGATCCCGCCGATGAACGCAATCACCCCGTCCACCACCACGATCTTGCGGTGCAGGCGGCGGAACCAGTTGGTGCGGATCCCCAGGTGCCGGGGTGCCGGGTCGAACATCTGCAAGCGCACCCCGGCGTCGCTCAACGAGGCCAGGAAAGCGGTGGTCAACTCACCGCAGCCGAAGCCATCGAGGCTGACGGTGATGCGCACGCCACGCTGGGCGGCTTCCACCAGCAGGTCCCGCAGTTCGTAGCCGACCTTGTCCTCGAACAGAATGAAGGTCTCAAGCAGGATTTCTGTTTCGGCCCGGCGAATGGCCTCGAAGACCCTGGGGAAATACGCCTCGCCGTTTTCCAGCAGCGTGACGCGATTGTTGCCGTGCCAGCCGTATTCGATATCGGCCAGTGCCGGGTTGCGTTCGGCGGGCGTCGTGTCGACCTGTTCCACCGTTGCCTTGTCCATCGTCGCGCTCATAATTCGATCTCCACCGACAGCGGTGCATGGTCGGAAAGGTGCGACCAGGGTCGTACGTTCAACACCTTGGGATGACGGGCCTTGAGGTTGCGCACGTAGATGCGGTCCAGGCGCAGGACCGGCAGGCGCGCCGGAAAGCTGCGGGCCGGCTTGCCGCAATGTTCGGCGAACACTTCCCGCAGGCCGCAGGGTTCGAGCAATTCACTGGCTTTGCCGCGCCAATCGTTGAAATCGCCGGCAACGATAACCGGTGCGTCGGGCGGCAGTTCGCTCAAGCGTTGGCAAAGCAGCTTGAGTTGCTCGACACGATGACCCTCGCGCAGTCCCAAGTGGACGCAGATGGCATGCACATCCGGCCCATCGCCCGGCAGGCGCAGCACGCTGTGGAGCATGCCGCGGTTTTCATGGCCGCTGATGGACACGTCCAGGTTGTCGTGGCGGATGATCTGGAATTTCGACAACAACGCATTGCCATGGTCGCCTGCCGGGTACACCGCGTTGCGTCCATAGGCGAACTGTGGCCAGAGGGTGTCGGCGAGGAATTCGTATTGCGGCATGCTCGGCCAGTTGCTGTAGCGTCGGGGATGGTGTTCGTGGGTGCCATGGACTTCCTGCAGGAATACCACGTCGGCGGACACACTGCGCACCGCTTCGCGCAGCTCCGGCAGGATGAAGCGCCGGTTCAGGGCGGTGAAGCCCTTGTGGGTGTTGACGGTCAGCACGGTGAAACGGCTGACCTTGTCGAGATCCTGAGCCCCTTGCTGGGTCGGCTCGCAGGTCGCTTCGCTGGTTTGCGGACGGTTCATGGCAACACCCCTTCGGCCGGTCGCTGGCCGGGCGCGGTGGCGAGGTCCTTGTCCAGATGGAAACGTTCCAGCAAATGGCGTGCGTCGTAGGGCGCGCGGACTTTGATGTCGTTGTCGAAATAGCAGAATACTTCCCGGCTCTTGCGTGCCCGGGGTTTCTTGTCCGGGTCGATCAGGTGCGCGTCGCTCGGCTGCTTGCCGTGGCTCCAGGCCTCGATCCGATCGCCCCAGCGCTTCAACGCCTCGTCGGTGTAGCCGCTGGCGTACAGCTCCTCGGCGCCGTGCAGGCGCAGGTAGACGAAATCGCTGGTGACGTCTTCGCGATAGGGCCATTTGCCGGCCGTGTCGGCGATCACCAGGGCCACGTCGTAGCGCTTGAGCAACGTGATGAAGTGCGGGTCGATGAAACTCTCATGACGAATTTCCACGGCATGGCGCAGTGGGCGCTTTTTGTCAGTCGTGGTGCTGGCGTGGCCATCCAGGCGCGGCTCATGCTCTCGGGCCAGGGCGGCGGCGCCTTCGGTGTCGTGGGGCAATTGCTTGAGGAAGTCTTCGAACAGCTCGGGGTCGAACTTGAAGCTGGGTGGAAACTGCCAGAGGATTGCCCCCAATTTCTCCTTGAGCTCCAGCACGCCGGAGGCGAAGAAGTTGGCCAAAGGCTTGTGGATGTCCCGCAGGCGCTTGATGTGGGTGATGAAGCGCGGGGCCTTGATGCTGAACACGAAGCCGGGCGGCGTCTCGGCATACCACTGGGCATACCGTTCGGGGCGTTGCAGGGCGTAGAACGATCCATTGATTTCGATACTGTTGACCGCTCGCGAGGCAAATTGCAGTTCCCGTTTCTGGGTCAGCCCCTTGGGGTAGAAATCCCCCCGCCAAGGCGTGTAGCGCCAGCCGGAAATACCAATGTGGATCGCCGTCATGTATCCCTCCCGTGCCAATGACCTCGTACCGCCTGTGTCTTTTGATGACTGTCGCGCGGCCTGGAAAGTTTCGATGGGATGCCCGGCGGCAGAGAACCAAAAGGTTTTGTATTGACCTTGCGAGCGAACTTGCCGGCCCAATATTGATCAGTTCCTTACCGATCCCGTGTGAAGGAGCCTCGCGTTTTGTCTCGATTGAGCACTGTATTGCTGCTGTTCTTGCTGGCGCTGACCGGCACCAGCGCCTACGGGACCGCCGCTGTCCCTGGCACCACCAAGCCCGATGAACCGCCCGCCGAACCTGCGCCGCTGGTGCAGGGCGGTTTATTAGGGGCCATCAGTTCGAGCATCGACGACGTCCAGGACAAACTCGATCTAAACCAAAGCCTGGTGGATGCCTGGCGCCTGCGGGCGGACCGGGCGGCGGACGAGGTGGACCGGCTGGTGGACCAGACGTCCCGTTCGTCTTGGCGCGTGGCGGGGGATTTCCTGTTGTTGTCCAGTGTCTGGATCGGCGCGTTTGCGCTGATCTGGTCCGCGGCGCGGTTGTTGTTGCGACATCTGGGCCACCGGCGCTGGCTGCGCACCCGCCGGCGCGTGCGCGATCTGCTCGGTTATCTGTTGCCGTACACCGCTGGGGCATTGATCTGCCTGCCGCTGACCCTCTATGTCAGTCACTTTCTGCAAGTCTCGGTCGGTCGCGCCCTGGCGTTGTGCTTCGCCTACGCTACCAGCAGCGGTATTTTCTCCACCTCGGTATTGCTGTGCGTGATCGTGATGTTCAACGCCGGCCACAAACGCCGGGCGGTGGCGATGATCCGGCGTTTCAGCCCCCGACCATTGTTCCTGATCGGCTTTCTCGCCGCCCTCAGCGATGCCCTGACCAGCCCGCAAATCGCCCGGCAACTGGGCGGCAACATCACCAGCAGCGTCGCGGTGTTCACTGGGTTGTCGGCGTCGATGATCTTTGGCTGGCTGGTGATCCGCATGCGCCGCCCGGTGGCGCACCTGATCCGCAACCGCCCTCTGGCCCAGCGCTTGAAACAACCGGCCTTGCAGGAGTCGCTGCGGATTTTCTCCGGGCTCTGGTATTGGCCGATCCTGTTGATGGTGCTGGTGTCGGCGGTGAGCCTGATCGGTGTCGGCGAGGACAACCAGAAAGCCCTGCGTTGCGCGCTGTTCACCACTATCTTGCTGATCGCCACGGTGTTTCTCAGCACGGTGCTCCAGCATGTCTTCAAGTCGCCCAAGGCCGAGGCCATCCAGCACAACAGCGCCTACAAAGGGCGACTGTTGAGCCTGTTACACGCTTTGTTGCGGATCGTCATGGCGGTGGCATTCATTGAAGTCCTCGGACGGATCTGGGGCATTTCCTTGTTCGAGTTCGCCTCGCGCAATGCCATAGGCCGGGCGATCAGCGATTCCTTGAGCCGCATCGGCCTGATTTTCCTGATGACCTGGCTCACGTGGGTGGTGCTCGACACCGCGATCCAGGAAGCCTTGAAGCCGCCGCTGAACAAGCGCGGGGCCCGCCAGCCCAGCACCCGGGTCAAGACCATCCTGCCGCTGTTGCGCAACGCGGCGAAAATCATTCTGGTGGTGATTTGCGCAATCACCACCATGGCCAACCTGGGGATCAATGTCGCACCGTTGCTGGCCGGTGCCGGGGTGGTGGGGCTGGCGATCGGTTTCGGTTCGCAGCAACTGGTGCAGGACGTGATCACTGGGCTGTTCATCATCATTGAAGACACGCTGTCCATCGGCGACTGGGTGGTGCTCAGCTCCGGCCACGCCGGCACTGTCGAAGGCCTGACCATCCGCACCCTGCGCCTGCGTGACGGCAAGGGTTTCGTGCACTCGGTGCCGTTCGGCCAGATCAAGGCGGTGACCAACCAGTCCCGGCAATTCGCCTTTGCGTTTTTCTCCGTGCAATTCACTTATGACACCGATGTCGACCAGGCCATCGAGCTGATTCGCGAAGCCGGGCGTTCGATCGCCGAAGACCCGTTCCTCAAGTTCAACCTGCAAGGGCCGCTGGATGTGTTCGGCGTGGACAAGATGGACCTCAACGGCGTGGTGCTCACGGCGCAGTTCCGCACCGTGTCGGGTGGGCAATATGCGGTGAGCCGAGCGTTCAACCAGCAGTTGAAGAAGCTTGTGGATAACCACCCGGCGGTGCACTTTGCGCAGACTTATCCACAGCAGGTGATGTTGCCCAAGCGGTTCGTGGAAGAGTCGAAAGAGGGGGAAGAGGTGCCTGATCCATCTCGGTAGTGAGTGAGGTTTGTGGTGGGGCTGCCAGCCCTATCGCGAGCAAGCTCGCTCCCACAGTAGGTTTGTGGTGGATGTACAACCCCTGTGGGAGCGAGCTTGCTCGCGATAGGGCCCGTCCAGACACCCTCAACCTTTCTGAACAAGCTTGTTCCGGACCTCAGCCATCCCTTGAGCATCCAACTCGATCCAAAGATGCTGCTTGCCGGCAATCTGCGCCGCCACCGGCAAGCCGTCCCGATACACCAGCCGATTACTCGCCAGCGCCGGCACTTTCGCCCCTGGCAGCAAGGTGCCGGCCAGGTTCAGCGGGTCGACCCCGCACACGGCCACCAAGCTGCCATCGGTGGGACGGCGACGGGTTTCGCGCAGCAACGCAATCGCTTCGGGCAGGGCGAATTGTTCGCCCGCCAGGCCGCTGACAAAACGCCCGCCGCGAATCTCGCCCCGCGCCTCCAGGCGATGGAAAGTGCGCAATAGCTCGCGCCAACTCGGCAGCCACTCAGCCTCCCGTTCCAGCAAGCGCCAGAACACCACGCCGTAACGGCGCAGCAGGGTCATGGCGATGTGTTCCAGGGTCTGCGGCGCGGTGGGCGTGGGGCGGTTGCCTTCCACAGGGGCGGGTTGGCTGCGGCGCAACAAGGCCCAGCGCCCGGCGTCGTCCATGCCACCGACAAATGCGCCGCGCCCGCGCCGGCTGCTGCGGGCCTGGCGTTTGCTGGCCGGGGTGATCAGTGCGCGCAAGCCGGCAAAGCTGTCGGCATTCACCAGCCCGGCACCCACCAGTTCCTGCAAGGCGATTTCCAGTTCGCTGCGCAGCAGGTGGGCTTCATGGGCCAGCTCATCGAAAAACAGCGCGCCATGCTCGCTCAGGGCCTGATGGACTTTCTGCGTCTTGGGCGACAACTCATCAAGGGCTGTTTGTCCGGCCAGGCTGCTCCATAACGCCACCTGGCTGCGCGGCAGCAACACCACCGGCGTGCTGCGCAGGGCACTGGCGGAGGGTTTCTGGCGCGCGCTCAGGCGCGTCCATACCCACTTGCCGCTGCGGCACAACTCATCGAGCCAACTCGGCGAATAGTCCTTGATCCGCCCGGACAACAGGTCGCTGTCCCAGGCCGAGGCGGCGGCCGGGTAGCCTTCGAACTGGCCGAGGATCGACGGCAGCACGGCATTGCCCCGGCCCTGGGTGGACGACGACAGGTGCTGCCAGTCGAACAGGAAGCGCATGAAATCCTGCAACATCACCGGCTCGATTTCCCGGCGCAGGCGCTTGACCGTGTAGCGATGGATCCGCGCCAGCAAATGCCGCTCGCACCATTCCTCTTGGCCGATGCCCGGCGTGAACCTTCCACGCAGCACGTAGCCTTGCTGCTCGAGCTGCGCCAAGGCCTGGGTGACCTGCGGGGTCGACAACCCCAGCGGGTAGGCGATGGCCTTCAACGGCAGCGGACCGAAGGCACTGAGCCGGGCGCGGAGCACTTCCACCAAGGCTTCGTCAACGTTCCAGGCTTCATCGAAATCGGCCAGTGGGGTCAGCGCCGGTTCCCAGCGAGCCTGTGGATAAAGGGCTTGCAAGCAGGTCAGGCGTTCCAGCGGCAGCCACAGACCCCGCTCGGCGCTGATCTGTATGTGGCTGGCGCGGCCACTCGCGGCCAGTGCCCGCAGCCAATCCAGCCACGATGGGTTGGCATCGGCTTCGCTGTCGGCAATGCTGGCCAGACTCATCAAGGCTTCGTGCATCTCATCGAGATTGGCCGGCTTCGGCCAGGCCTCATCCCGGACTGACTGGATGGCTTCGGCGTCCAGCGCGCCAAGGTCGTCGGTGGATTGTGGATCGCTCCAGCGCCGGTTGATCACCGCTTGGGTCCGCCGTTCTTCCAGCGGCGCGTCGTCGAGAAAGGTGTAGGGACGGGCGCTGAGGATTTCTGCCGCCAGCGGCGAGGGCGCCGGCAGGTCGCGGCTGATCAGGCGAATCTGGCCCGCTTCCATGCGCCGCAACAACGCTAGCCAGCCGTCGCTGTCCATGGCTTCGTGCAGGCAATCGTCGAGGGTCTGTTCGACCAGCGGGTGATCGGGGATCTCCCGCTCCCCGGCGAGATTTTCCAGGCAGGCGATCTGGTCCGGAAACACGCTGGCGATCAGGTCTTCGCTTTTCATCCGCTGGATCTGCGGGGCGACTTTGCGCCCGCCGGTGTAGCGCGGCAGGGCCAGGGCCACGCCAGCGTTCCAGCGCCAGCGCACGCCGAACAGCGGTGCATCCAGCACCGCCTGGACCAAGGTCTGTTCGGCGCTGTGGCTGTTCAGGTAGCGCCAGACTTCGTCCAATTCGAAGCTGTGGCTGGTGGACAGCGAGAGCACGATGGCGTCTTCACTGGCGGCGGCCTGCAATTCGAAGTTGAAGGTGCGGCAGAAGCGCTTGCGCAAGGCCAGGCCCCAGGCGCGGTTGATGCGGCTGCCGAAGGGCGTGTGGATGATCAGCTGCGTGCCGCCGGACTCGTCGAAAAACCGTTCCATCAGCAGCGTGTCCTGGGACGGCAGGGCGCCAAAGGCCAGGCGCGCCGGGGCCAGGTAATCGATCAATTGTTCGGCGCTGGCGAGGTTCAGGCGCAAAGTGCCGGTCAGCCAGTCGAGGGCCGGTTGCAGGTTGCCCGGCGTGGCGCCGAGCAGGTGGTCGAGCTGGGCTTGCAGGCGCGCCACGGCCAAAGACAATTCGTCGCTGCGCCCCGGGGCTTCGCCGAGCCAGAACGGAATGGTCGGCGGTTGGCCCTGGGCGTCCTCGACCCGCACGCGACCGGTCTCGACGCGGATGATGCGGTAAGACGTATTGCCCAGTTGGAACACATCGCCGGCAATGCTCTCCACCGCGAAGTCTTCGTTGACGCTGCCGATGTTCAAGCCCTGGGGTTCGAGCAGCACGCTGTAGTCGGCGTTGTCCGGAATGGTGCCGCCGCTGGTCACCGCCGTCAGTTTGCTGCCCCGGCGCCCGCGCAGGGTCCGGGTCACGGCATCGCGGTGCAGGTAGGCGCTGCGCACGCCCTGGCGGCCATTGAGGCCTTCGGCGAGCATCTGCAACAGCGCCTGGTAATGCCCTTCGTCCAGCTCGGCGTAGGGCGAGGCGCGGCGGAAGGTCTCCAACAGCGCCTGTTCCGGCCATTCCTGGCAACTGACTTCGGCGACGATCTGCTGGGCCAGCACATCCAGCGGCGCCTTGGGGATGTGCAGGATGTCGAGTTCGCCACGGCGCACGCAATCGAGCAGGGCCGCGCATTCGATCAAGTCGTCGCGGGTGGTGGCGAACAGGCGACCCTTGGGCGTGCCGCCGACTTGGTGGCCTGAGCGTCCCACTCTTTGCAGGAACGCCGAGATCGAACGGGGCGAGGCAATCTGGCAGACCAGGTCGACATCGCCGATATCGATGCCCAGCTCCAGGGAGGCGGTGGCGATCAGTACCTGCAGTTCACCGCGCTTGAGGCGTTGTTCGGCGTCGAGGCGAAACTCCTTCGCCAGGCTGCCGTGGTGGGCGGCCACGGCGTCCTTGCCCAGGCGCTCGCTCAAATGCCGGCTGAGGCGCTCGGCCAGGCGCCGGGTGTTGACGAACACCAGGGTGGTGCGATGTTCCCGAGCCAGCTCGGCGAGGCGATTGTAGACCAGTTCCCACACGTCATTGGCCATCACCGCCGACAGCGGCACTGGTGGCACCTCGATGTCCAGGTCCCGGGGACGGGCGTGGCCGATGTCGACGATTTCACAGGCGCGTCCTTCACCGACGAGGAACCGTGACACCGCTTCGATGGGCTTTTGCGTAGCCGACAGGCCGATGCGCATCAGGGGTTCGGCGCACAGGGCTTGCAGGCGCTCCAGGCTCAAGGCCAGGTGGCTGCCGCGCTTGCTGGCGGCGATGGCGTGGATTTCATCGACGATCACCGTGCGGGTGCTGGCGAGCATCTGCCGGCCGGAATCGGAACCGAGCAGCACGTAGAGCGATTCAGGCGTGGTGACCAGGATGTGCGGCGCGGTCTTGCGCATCGCCGAGCGGTCTTTTTGCGGCGTGTCGCCGGTCCGTACGGCGGTGGTGATCGGCAAGGGTGGCAAGCCCATTCGTTGCAACTGCTCGGTGATGCCGGCCAGGGGATTCTGCAGGTTGATCTGGATATCGTTGCTCAGGGCCTTGAGCGGCGAGACGTAGACCACCAGGGTCTGGTCCGGCAGGCCGCCTTGTTCCAGGCCGCGGTGCACCAGGTCATCGAGCACCGCGAGGAACGCGGTCAAGGTCTTGCCCGAGCCAGTGGGCGCCGCGACCAGCACCGAGCGACGCTGGCCGATCAACGGCCACGCTTGGGCCTGGGCGGCCGTGACCGTCGGAAAGGTCTGGCTGAACCAGGCGCGAACGGCGGGGTGAAAGCCTGCCATGGCGTGGTCGGCTGCAAGGGGCAGATTCATAAGGCAGTTTATGCGGGTGGAGCGGGGGGGATGCAAGTATCGGCTGAGATGTCCATCGCCTGTCAGGGCCTCATCGCGAGCTTGCTCGCGATAACGGCCTCAAGGTGCACACAAATGCGGGATCCACACTTTACGGATGACGGTTGCGCACTAAACCCGCAAAATGCAACGATTCCGGCAACGCCTGCGGGCGTTGTCGACCAAATTCTTGTGCCAATAGACTGGGCCTGCTGACTTTATGCGAATGCGCCTTATGTTACTGGGCGGCGGAAATGCCCTTGGGCAGGCGCTGATTCGCCTCGGTGCAGAAGAAGACATCGGTTTTCTTGCCCCCCGCCCGCCCGAAGACGGCTGGGATGCCGCGAGCCTGACGCAACTGCTCGACGACACCCGTCCGGACGCCTTGATCAACCTGGCGTACTACTTCGACTGGTTCCAGGCCGAGGCCGTCAGCGAGCAGCGCCTGGCCAGCCAGGAGCGCGCTGTCGAGCGTCTGGCCGGGCTGTGCCAGCATCACAACATCGTCTTGCTGCAACCGTCGAGCTATCGGGTGTTCGACGGTTCCCGTGCCACGGCCTACAGCGAGAAGGACGAGCCCGTGCCCCTGGGCGTGCGCGGCCAGGCGCTGTGGCGGATCGAGCAAAGCGTGCGCGCCACCTGCCCGCAACACGTACTGCTGCGTTTCGGCTGGCTGCTGGACGACAGCGTCGATGGCATCCTCGGCCGTTTCCTGGCCCGGGCCGAGCAGCCCGAAGAGCTGTTGCTGGCTGACGACCGCCGGGGTAATCCGACGCCCGTGGACGATGCCGCGCGGGTGATCATTTCGGTGCTCAAGCAACTCGATTGCGCGGCGCCGCTGTGGGGCACCTATCATTACGCCGGGCATGAGGCGACCACGCCACTGGCGCTGGGCCAGGCGATCCTCACCGAAGCCCGCGCCCTGCATCCGCTGGCCATCGAGTCGCCCACGCCCCAGGCCCATGCCGCACGGCCGGACGCCGCGGAAGAACCGCAGCACGCGGTGCTGGCCTGCAAGAAAATTCTGCACACTTTCGGGATCAAGCCCCGCGCCTGGCGCGCAGCACTCCCGGGCTTACTGGATAGGTTTTATCGCCATGGCTGAAGGCCCTGTTTTAATCACCGGCGGCGCGGGTTTCATTGGTTCGCACCTGACCGACGCCTTGCTCGCCAAGGGGCATGCGGTGCGCATCCTCGATGACCTGTCCACCGGCAAGCGCAGCAACCTGCCCCTGGACAACCCGGCGGTCGAACTGATCGAAGGCGACGTCGCCGATGCCGCCCTGGTGGCCCGGGCCATGGCCGGTTGCAGCGCCGTGGCGCACCTGGCGGCGGTGGCCTCGGTGCAAGCCTCGGTGGACGACCCCGTGCGCACCCATCAGAGCAATTTCATCGGCACCCTGAATGTCTGCGAAGCCATGCGCCAGGCCGGTGTGAAGCGGGTGCTGTTCGCTTCCAGCGCAGCGGTCTACGGCAACAACGGCGAAGGCGAGTCCATCGACGAAGAAACCCCCAAGGCCCCGCTCACGCCCTATGCCTCGGACAAGCTGGCCAGCGAGTTCTACTTCGATTTCTATCGCCGCCAGCACAACCTGGAGCCGGTGGTGTTCCGCTTCTTCAACATCTACGGCCCGCGTCAGGATCCGTCCTCGCCGTACTCCGGGGTCATCAGCATCTTCAGCGAACGGGCACAGAAAGGCCTGCCGATCACCGTATTCGGCGACGGCGAGCAGACCCGGGACTTTGTCTATGTCGAAGACTTGGTGGACTTGCTGGTGCAGGCCATCGAGAAGCCCGAGGTGGAAGTGGGCGCAGTGAACGTCGGCTGGAACCAGGCCACGACCCTCAAGCAGATGCTCCATGCCCTGGCCGCCGTGGTGGGCGACCTGCCACCGATCAGCTACGGCCCGGCGCGTTCCGGCGACATTCGTCATTCCCGGGCTGACAATCGTCGCTTGTTGGAGCGTTTCAGCTTTCCCCCGCAAACACCGATGAGCGTGGGGTTGGCGCGGTTGCTGGGGCGCTGAGTTTCAGCAACTATGAAACCACTGTGGGAGCGGGCTTGCTCGCGAATACGCTCAGTCAGTCACCTGTTAAGTGACTGACCCACCGCATTCGCGAGCAAGCCCGCTCCCACATGGATTGTGTCGCTATCGAGTCGCGGTCAGAACTTGTAGCCCAACCCCACCATGTAGATGAACGGGTCCACATCGACATCCACCTTGGCCCGGGTACCGCCGGCCACGGCGTTGTTGTCCACATAGGCGGTGGTGTCAATGTCGATGTAGCGGATCTGGCCGTTGATCATGATGTTGTCGGTCAGCATGTAGTCGGCACCGACTTGCCAGGCCATGCCCCAGCTGTTTTTCGCTCGGAAGTTGCTGAAGCCATTGGCGCTGGCTTCGCTGCCCACGTGTTCGTCGTAGATCCAGGTGTAGTTGATACCGGCGCCGACATAGGGCTGGAACGCCGACTTGGCGTCGAGCGGGTAGTAGACCAGGCTCAGTGTGGGCGGCAGGTGCTTGAGGGTGCCGAGCTTGCCGTTGGCCGCGCCCAGGGCGGTACCTTTGATTTTCACGTCGTGCTCGAACGGCGAGGCCGCCAGCAGTTCGATACCCCAATTGTTGGTCAGCATGTAGGCGAAGTTCAGGCCCAGTTGCGTGTCGCTGCTCATGGTCGCCTTGCCGCCCAGATCGGCGCCGGCCAGCGGGCCACGGTCGACCTTGACGCTGGAGCTGTCGGCCTCTGGATTGACGGTGATCGCGCCGGCGCGAACGATGATGTCACCGGCCGTATGGGCCTGGGCGAGCGGGGCAGCGAGCGCGAGGGCAACGAGGGAAGCGCTGAGCAAGGACTTGTGCATGGGGGCTCCAGAGAACATTTCAAAATTGATGTCCCATGGTACGCAGCCGCCTGGCCCGGTCTTTTGACACAGCTCAATGAGTCTTAGTCGATTAATTGACTCAGCTCAATGAAATGCTGATGAGCAAGCCTTGACGGCCCCATCGCGAGCAAGCTCGCTCCCACACAGGTCGCATAGGCACTGAGATCTCCTGTGGGAGCGAGCTTGCTCGCGATAGCTATCTGACGGACTGCCCATCACCACCCGATTCACTCCGGCAGTTCATACACATAAATCTTCTGCGCCTCCATCTGATACCCGGCATCGGCCAGTTCACTGGTGGACGGCTTGACCTGCATCGGCCCCTCGACCCAGTACGGCTGGTACAACTCGTCGAGCTTTACGCCGACCTCGCTTTTCACATGCACGATCTGGTTCGACGGCGGTGGCGGCACATGGATGCAGGCGCCGAAATACGGCACCAGCAGGAAGTCCGTAGTGCGACCTTCCTCGCTGACTTCCAGCGGCACGATGTAGCCCGGCAAGCGAATCTGCTGGCCATCAAGGGCCTTGACCACCGGCGCGTTGGGCAAATCCTGCTTGGCCGCTGGAGCGGACTCGGCAGCCAGGGCGTCGCTCATCTTCGACAGGTCGTGCAGCGGTGTCATGTTCGGCACTTCCGGCGGTGCGTCCGGTGGGATCATTTCCGACCAGGCCAGGTCCCTCGGCTCGGCCGCCCACAGCGGCAGGGCGACCATCATCAACAGCGCAAGCAGGGCGCGGGGCATTTTCACGGTCCTCATAAACGGATCGACAGGCCATCGGCCAACGATTGGCGATAGGCGCGCCAGGCCGGCACGCTGCCCATCAGCAGGGCGGCGACCAGGATGCCAGCCATGAGCGTCCATTCATATTCGCTCGGCCAGCCCAGGGGCAAGTACAAGCCATAGGCCGACTGTACGTAACCCTGGGCAGCGGCGATGCCGATGTACAGCAAGGCCAGCCCGGCGGTGACCCCGGCCAGTGCCAGGGCAAAGGCTTCGAACACCAGCAGCGTCGCGATGTGCCACGGCCGCGCGCCCACCGAACGCAGGATCGCCATTTCCCGGCGACGTTCGTTGAGGCTGGTGAGGATCGCCGTGAGCATGCCGATCAACCCGGTCAGGACCACGAACAGCGAAATCACGAACAAGGCCTTTTCCGCCGTGCCCATCAGGCTCCACAACTCCTGCAGTGCTACGCCGGGGAGGATGGCCAGCAGCGGTTCGCCACGGAACTCATTGATTTCGCGTTGCAAGGCGAAGGTCGAAATCTTGCTGTTGAGGCCGAGCATGAACGCGGTGATCGCTTGGGGTGTGAGGTCCATGTTGCGGGCCTGATCGGCACTGATGCGCCCAACGCCCTGGGCCGGCACGCCATTCTTCCAGTCGATGTGGATTGCCTCCATGCCGCCGAGGCTGATGTGCAGCGTGCGGTCCACCGGGGTGCCGGTGCGCTTGAGAATCCCGACCACGGTGAAGGGCTTGTCGTCATGCTTGACCAGGCTGATCGCCGCCACACCGTGGGCCAGCACCAGTTTGTCACCGAGTTTGTAGTGCAGCGCCTCGGCGACTTCGGCACCGAGCACCACTTCGAACGGATCGGTGGCGAAAGCCCGCCCATCGGCCAACTCCAAGTGTTGCTGGCGGCCGTATTGGTAATGTTCGAAGTAGGCCTCGGTGGTGCCCATCACCCGGTAGCCGCGATGGGAGTCGCCCAGGGACATGGGGATCGCCCACTTCACCTTCGGGTTTTTGGCGAACTGTTCGAAGCTGTCCCAGCGGATGTTGTTGGTGGCGTTGCCGATGCGAAACACCGAATACAGCAGCAGGTTCACCGAGCCGGAGCGGGCACCGACGATCAGGTCGGTGCCGCTGATGGTGCTGGCGAAGCTGGCTCGCGCCTCGGTGCGCACTCGCTCCACCGCCAGTAACAGACAGACCGAGAGGGCGATGGCAAACGCGGTGAGGATCGCGGTGAAGCGGCGGTTCGCCAGGCTGGCCATGGCTAGACGGAACAAATACATCTCAGACCTCGAGTGGCGTGGCGGCGCGATTGAGATCGGCCAGCGAGAGGTGGCGGTCGAACAGCGGCGCCAGGCTCTGATCGTGGCTGACGAACAACAGGCTCGACCCGGCCTCGCGGCATTCGGCGAACAACAGCCGCAGGAAGTTTTCCCGGGCGTCGTAGTCCAGGGCTGACGTTGGTTCGTCGGCGATCACCAGTTCCGGTTGACCGATCAAGGCCCGGGCGGCGGCGACCCGTTGTTGCTGGCCGATGGACAACGAGTCGGCGCGACGCTCCAACAGGTTCGGATCGGTCAAGCCCAGGTGAGCCAGCAGCGTGGCGGCCGCTTGATCGACACTGCCGTGGCGCTGGGTAGCCCGCTGCGCGCGCAGTTTCGAGAAGTGGCAGGGCAATTCGACGTTCTCCCGTACCGAGAGAAACGGCAGCAGGTTGAACTGCTGGAAGATGTAGCCGGTATGGTCCACGCGAAAGCGGTCGCGGCGGCCGGCGGCCAGTTCGCTGAGTTCCTGGCCGAGCAGGCGGATGCTGCCGCGATCCGGCGTTTGCACCCCGCCCAGCAGCCCCAGCAGCGTGGTCTTGCCGCTGCCACTCGGGCCCTTGAGGAACAGGGTTTCACCCGCTTCCAGGCGAAACGCCGGGATATCCAGCAAGGGCGGATGCCCGGGCCAACTGAAGCCCAGGTCGGACAGTTCGATGAGTGCTTGGGTCATGTTTGCCGATTTCACAGATTGAATACCTGTGGGAGCGGGCTTGCTCGCGAAAGCGGTACATCCTTCGACATCCAATGTTGAATGTTCCATCGCCTTCGCGAGCAAGCCCGCTCCCACATGGATGTGTGGCGAACCCTGATTTTGCATCCACAGCAGATCAGCTATAGGAGCAGGCTCCCACATGGGTTTTGCGGTGAATCAGAATTTCAGGGTGGGGGCCTTGGCCGTCACTTCCACGCCTTGTTGGCCACTCGGGCTGATCAGTTGTACCTGAATTTTCTGAGTGGCCGGGAAGGTTTTGAACAGTGTCGCCAGGTCCAGGTTCTTCAATGCACCAGCGGCGGCGCAGGTGAACTGATAGTGGGCATGGATCTCACTGTGCTCGTGGTGTTCGTCGCCATCGGCGTCTTCGTCATGGTCTTCGTGGTCCGGTTCATCGCCGAACAACGGGCTTTCCAGTTCCTGTTGGGCCACGGTGCACTTGGCGGCGGCCGGCAGGTTGAACAGCGCCAGCGGCTTGTCCAACTGCGCCCGTACCGCGGCGACCTTGGCCTTGTCGGCATCGCTGGTGGCGGCGTGTTCGAAGCCCACCAGGTTCATCGCCGGGCTTTCCAGCTCCAGCTCCAGGGTCTGGCCATCCAGTGCCGCGTTCAGTCGAGCAACGCCGTGTTCATGGGCGCCGAGGCTGCCATGTTCGTGATCATGGTCGTGGTCATGCTCCACCGCCGCATGAGCGACAGCCAATGGCAGCAGGGCGAACGGCAAAGCGAGAAGCAGACGACGCATGACGAGTCTCCGAAAAGGTTATGTAATCTTATAACGAAAGTGCGGAGAGTTTGACCGTCTGCTTGGCGTCGCGCAAGGGCCATGGGAGCATGCGTACATGAAATATTCAGGAGCACGGTAATGTTGCGGATACGCGGAACCGTCGGCGAATGGCCGGTGGACTTGACGATCGAAATGGATGAGGGCGACTGGGCGCAGTTCGGCGCGCAATTGCAAGTGGCCAAATCCGAAGGCGTAGCGACACCGGCGGCCAAACCGACGAACCAGGACGATGCCCAATGGCAGATCGCCAAGGAGCTGCTGCGCAAGGCCGGTCAACTGAGCGGCCCGGACCTGCTGGAACAGCTCGAAGGCCTGACCGGCAGCGCCTCGGCGGGCAAGCGCCTGTTGGTGCGCTTGCGCCACTGCGCTGAGGTCAAGGTATTGAGCGGCGGCGATACGCCGCTCTATAGCTGGAGTGGGGCTTAATACAACGCCGCGAACAACTTGCGACGATAGGTCGTCACCAGCGGATGATCGTTGCCCAGCAGTTCGAATACCTGCAACAAGGTCTTGTGGGGCAGGCCTTCGCTGTAGCCGCGGTTACGCACGAACAGCTTGAGCAGCGCATCGAGGGCCGCTTCGTACTGTTGGCGCGCCAGTTGCTGGATCGCCAGTTGGTACACCGCTTCATCGTCTTGCGGGTCTTTCGCCAGGCGCGCCTTGAGATCGGCGGCGTCCGGCAGGTGCTTGGCCAGACCGAGGAACTGGATCTGCGCCTTGGCACCGGCGAGGGCAGCCTTGTGCTCATCGCTTTTCACTGCGTCGAGCACCGTCTGTGCTTCGTCCAGCTCGCCGCGCTCGGTCAGGCAGCGGGCGTACAGGATCAGGGCCTTGGCGTTGGTGTTGTCGTCACCCAGCAACACCGTGAGCAGGGCTTCGGCGTCGGCGAAACGACCGTCGTCGAACAGCGCCTGGGCCTGTTCGAACGGGTCGGCGGCGGCCGGCGGCGGCATCTGCACATGGGGTTCGAGCATCGCCCGCACCGCCGATTCCGGTTGGGCGCCGGCAAAGCCGTCAACGGGCTGACCGTCCTTGAACAACACCACCGTCGGCAAGCTGCGAATGCCGAAGCGGGCCACAATGTCCTGTTCGATGTCGCAGTTGACCTTGGCCAGCAGCAATTCGCCTTGATAGCTCTCGGCAATGGTTTGCAGCATTGGCATCAGCGCCTTGCACGGCGCACACCACTCGGCCCAGAAATCCACCAGCACCGGTTTGTGGAAAGAGTTCGCGATCACCGACTGATCGAAATCGGCCGTGGTGGCGTCGAAGATGTAGGGCGTTTCCTGAGTCATTGGGAATCTCGTAGAGCGCTTGAATGGGGCAACTATACGGCGTGGTGGGGGGTGGCTGAAAGCGGGGTGGTCTTTCGCCCTGTGGTGTCTGACAGGACGCCTTCGCGGGCAAGCCCGCTCCCACAGTTGATCTCCAGTGGATACAACATTCGCGTTCACTCTAGATCCCCTGTGGGAGCGGGCTTGCTCGCGATGCTTTTAGGGCCAGCGCCGCGCGTGGTACAGGCTCACATGGCGAAACTCTTCCGGCTCGGCCAGGTCCGGCAGGGTCATGGCCTGGAGCATTTCGATGCGCCGGTACAGCGGATGCTGGAAATCCCGCACCCGGGAATCGGCCACCAACGCCTCGCGACCACGGTTGAGGAACTGGTCGAGCAGCGGCAGGTTGGCCCGGTCGTAGAGCACGTCGGCGACCAGGATCAGGTCGAAACGATCAGCCTCGGCGAAAAAGTCCGTCGAATAACCTAGCTCCACGCCATTGAGCGCGGCATTGGCCTGGCAGGCGGCAATCGCCAGCGGGTCGAGATCGCAAGCCACCACTTCCAGCGCCCCGGCCTTGACCGCCGCGATGCCCGCCACGCCGGAACCGGCACCAAAATCCAGCACCCGCTTGCCTTCGACCCACTGCGGCTGCTCGGCGAGGTAGCGCGCCATCGCCAAGCCGCTGGCCCAGCAGAAACTCCAATAGGGCGGCTCGTGGAGAATGCGCCGGGTTTCTTCCGGGCTGAAGGCGCGGTCCATGTTGTCGCCGTCGATCAGCCACAACTTCAAGTCAGCGCCGGGTAGCGGACAAGCCACCAGGCGTGCGTCGCCAAGCAATTCACTCAACGCCCGTTGCAGGTCTTGCGGTGCACTCATGGCGCTTTGACGAATTGCAGGGTACCCAATGCCTGGGTGGTCGGTTGGCTGATGCGTTGTTCCGGCAAGTGCAGGATCAGTTGACCGGACTGGCTGGCGCGACCACGCAGTTCCACGCGGGCGCCCACCGGGAAGGCTTCCGGGTTGAAACGCAAGCGGAAGGGCAGGGCCTGGTTGGTGCCGATCAGACTGGAACTGGCAAGCAGCTGTTGGGGACGGTCCTTGTCGTCGATCACCAGCAGCGCCAGTTCCACTTCGGCTCCGGCCGGCACGCCTTGCAGGGTGCCGCTCAACTCGCGCTGGTACGCCGGCAGCGGTCCCAACTCGGTGGCCTGCCGGGCCTTTTCCTGGGCTTGTTTCGGCGCGGGGGCCGGAGCGGGCGTGGCGGGCTTGGGGGCATCGCTGCTGCACGCCATCAGCAGGCTGAAAAAACTGAGCAAAGCGAGCGATCGTAGCGGCATGTGTGGCTCCAGCAAGGTGAATTCCATGGATCTGACGGTAAGCCCGTCTGTATACCGTAAACCCTATGGCTTGTCTTGCCAGTGGGATGCGCTACCATGGCCCTCCCTTTTTTTGTTGCCTGCCACCATGCACTGTCCCTTCTGCGGTGCCAACGACACCAAGGTCATCGACTCGCGACTGGTCGCCGAGGGCGAACAAGTCCGCCGCCGCCGCGAGTGCCTGGCTTGCGGCGAGCGTTTCACGACGTTCGAGACCGCTGAACTGGTGTTGCCGCGCCTGATCAAAACCGACGGCAGCCGCCAGCCGTTCGACGAAGAAAAACTGCGCGCCGGCATGCAGCGCGCCCTGGAAAAGCGCCCGGTGAGCGTCGAGCGCCTGGAAGCGGCGCTGGTGCATATCAAGCACAAGCTGCGGGCCACCGGCGAGCGCGAGGTCAAATCCCTCGTGGTCGGCGAACTGGTGATGGCCGAGCTGCAGAAGCTCGACGAAGTCGCCTACATCCGTTTCGCCTCGGTATACCGGCGCTTCCAGGACCTGAACGAGTTCCGTGAAGAAATCGACCGCCTGGCCCGCGAACCGGTGAAAGAATGACTGTCCCGGCGCAGCAGGCCGTCCTCGACGCCCACTACATGGCCCGTGCCCTGGAGTTGGCGCGGCGCGGACACTACACCACCCACCCCAACCCCCGGGTCGGTTGCGTGATCGTGCGTGACGGGCAGATTGTCGGCGAAGGCTGGCACATCCGCGCTGGCGAGCCCCATGCTGAAGTCCATGCCCTGCGGGCCGCCGGTGACAAGGCCCGGGGCGCCACGGCCTACGTGACCCTCGAGCCTTGCAGTCATCACGGGCGTACCCCGCCTTGTGCCGATGCGCTGGTCAACGCCGGCGTGGCGCGGGTGGTGGCAGCGATGCAAGACCCTAACCCGGCAGTCGCCGGGCGCGGCCTGCAACGCCTGGCCCAGGCCGGTATCGCCACCGAAAGCGGCGTGCTGGAAGGTGAGGCGCGCAAGCTCAATGAAGGTTTTCTCAAGCGCATGGAACAGGGCCTGCCGTTCGTGCGGGTCAAGCTCGCCATGAGCCTGGATGGCCGCACTGCCATGGAAAGCGGCGAAAGCCAGTGGATCACCGGCCCGGCCGCACGTTCGGCGGTGCAACGCCTGCGGGCCCAGGCCAGTGTGGTGCTGACCGGCGCCGACACGGTGCTGGCGGACAATGCCCGGCTGACCGTGCGCGCCGATGAACTCGGGCTGGATGCCGAGCAGACTGCGTTGGTCATGAGCCGTCCGCCGTTGCGGGTACTGGTGGACGGGCGCCTGCGGGTGCCGCTGGATGCGGCGTTTTTCAAGGCCGGCCCGGCGCTGGTCGCTACCTGCATGGCGGTGGAAGAACAGTACGCCAACGGTCCTGAATGCATGATCGTGGCAGGCGATGACGGCCAGGTCGATCTGCGTCGGCTGCTGGTGGCGCTGGCTGCCCGGGATGTCAATGAAGTGCTGGTGGAGGCCGGTCCGCGCCTGGCAGGGGCTTTCGCCCGACTGGGGCTGGTGGACGAGTTCCAGATTTTCATCGCCGGCAAGTTCCTCGGTTCTTCGGCGCGGCCACTGCTGGACTGGCCGCTGGCGCAGATGAAGGACGCTCCCCAGCTGAAAATCACCGAAATCCGCGCCGTGGGCGATGACTGGCGAGTCATCGCCGTTCCCGTTCCACCGGTCAGCGTATAATTCCCGGCTTTCGCCCAGGCGGCGGCCCGTTCTCGAGGAGGACTCCATGTTTACCGGCATCATCGAATCCATCGGCAGCATCCGTGCACTCACCCCCAAGGGCGGCGATGTGCGGGTCTACGTCGAAACCGGCAAGCTCGACCTGAGCGACGTCAAGCTGGGCGACAGCATCGCGGTGAACGGCGTTTGCCTGACCGCCGTCGAGCTGCCAGGCAACGGCTTCCTGGCGGACGTCAGCCGCGAAACCCTCGACTGCACGGCCATGAACGACCTCAAGAGCGGCAGCCCGGTCAACCTGGAAAAAGCCCTCACCCCCACCACTCGCCTGGGCGGACACCTGGTCAGCGGCCACGTGGACGGCGTCGGCGAAGTGGTTTCGCGCACGGATAACGCCCGGGCCGTGGAGTTCCGCATCCGCGCGCCGAAGGAGCTGGCCAAGTACATCGCCCATAAAGGCTCGATCACCGTCGACGGCACCAGCCTGACGGTCAACGCGGTGGATGGCGCCGAATTCCTGCTGACGATCATTCCCCACACGTTGAGCGAAACCATCATGGCTTCGTACCGGCCAGGTCGGCGGGTCAACCTGGAAGTCGACTTGCTGGCCCGTTACCTGGAACGCCTGCTGTTGGGCGACAAGGCCGCAGAGCCGGCCGCGGGTAACATCACCGAAAGTTTTCTGGCCGCCAACGGCTACCTCAAATCCTGACCCAAGGGGGTGCCGCGTGGCGCTCAATAGCATCGAAGAACTGGTTGAAGACATCCGCCAAGGCAAGATGGTCATCCTCATGGATGACGAAGACCGCGAGAACGAAGGCGACCTGATCATGGCCGCCGAGTGCTGCAAGGCCGAACACATTAACTTCATGGCCAAGCACGCCCGTGGCCTGATCTGCATGCCGATGACCCGCGAGCGCTGCGAACTGCTCAAGCTGCCGCTGATGGCTCCACGCAACGGCTCGGGCTTCGGCACCAAGTTCACCGTATCCATCGAGGCTGCCGAAGGCGTGACCACCGGGATCTCCGCCGCTGATCGCGCGCGCACCGTACAGGCTGCCGCCGCTCGGGACGCCAAGGCCGAAGACATCGTCAGCCCCGGCCATATCTTCCCGCTGATGGCCCAGGCTGGCGGCACCCTGGCCCGCGCCGGCCACACCGAAGCGGCGTGCGACCTGGCGCGCATGGCCGGTTTCGAGCCCAGCGGCGTGATCTGTGAAGTGATGAACGACGACGGCACCATGTCCCGCCGTGCTGAACTGGAAACCTTCGCCGCCGAACACAACATCAAGATCGGCACCATCGCCGACCTGATCCACTACCGGATGATCCACGAACGTACCGTTCAGCGGATTGCCGAGCAGCCGCTGGACAGCGAACTGGGCCAGTTCAACCTGGTGACCTACCGCGACTCGGTGGAAGGCGACGTGCACATGGCGCTGACCTTGGGCACCGTATGCGCCGAAGAACCGACCCTGGTGCGCGTGCACAACATGGACCCGCTGCGCGATTTGCTGATGGTCAAGCAACCCGGCCGCTGGAGCCTGCGGGCCGCCATGGCCGCGGTGGCCGAGGCCGGCAGCGGCGTGGTGTTGCTGCTCGGCCACCCGCTCGATGGCGACGTGCTGCTGGCGCACATTCGCGAAACCGCGGATCAAACCGCAGTGAAAAAACCGACCACCTACAGCATCGTCGGTGCCGGTTCGCAGATCCTTCGTGACCTGGGCGTGCGTAAAATGCGCCTGATGAGCGCACCGATGAAATTTAATGCGATATCCGGTTTCGATCTGGAAGTTGTAGAATACGTGCCCTCCGAATAATGGCCCGGAGATTTCAGCATTGTTGTTCGCTTGAGTAAGGCTGGTTGGATTCATTGTGGCGAGGGAGCTTGCTCCCGCTTGGGTGCGCAGCACCCACAACAGAGGCCGCTTCGCAGCCCAGCGGGAGCAAGCTCCCTCGCCACAAAAGCTTGAAAAAGAACAGCATGATGGGATTTCCGATGCAGTATTCGTGGCTAATATCACTGAAGGAGCGCGTATAGAACGCGCTCTGGCTCTTTAAGAGATCTGACGAATGACCCTGAAGACCATCGAAGGTACCTTCATCGCCCCTAAAGGCCGCTACGCTCTGGTAGTGGGCCGTTTCAACAGTTTCGTGGTCGAGAGCCTGGTTGGCGGTGCGGTCGATGCCCTGGTTCGCCATGGCGTGAGCGAAAGCGACATCACCATCATCCGCGCCCCTGGCGCCTTCGAAATTCCGCTGGTTGCGCAGAAAGTCGCTCAAAAGGGCGAATATGCGGCGATCATCGCCCTGGGCGCGGTCATTCGTGGCGGTACTCCGCACTTCGAATACGTGGCTGGCGAATGCACCAAGGGCTTGGCCCAGGTGTCCATGGAATTCGGCGTGCCGGTCGCTTTTGGCGTGCTGACCGTTGACTCCATCGAACAAGCCATCGAACGTTCCGGCACCAAGGCCGGTAACAAAGGTGCCGAAGCTGCCCTGTCCGCCCTGGAAATGGTCAGCCTGCTGGCGCAGTTGGAGGCCAAGTGATTAGCGACGAAAGCGATCGTTTCAACCCGCGCGATCCAAAGCCTGCGGACGCCGGCAAGCCATCGAAAAGCGTCAAGCGTCGCGAAGCCCGTCAGCTCGCGACCCAGGCGCTCTATCAATGGCACATGGCCAAGCAATCGCTTAACGAGATCGAAGCGCAGTTTCGGGTCGATAACGATTTCAGTGATGTCGACGGTGCTTATTTCCGCGAGATCCTGCACGGGGTTCCACAGTTCAAGACCGAAATCGACACGGCGCTCACGCCTTGCCTGGACCTGACCATCGAAGAGCTGGATCCGGTCGAGCTGGCGGTTCTGCGCCTGTCCACCTGGGAACTGCTCAAGCGCGTCGACGTACCGTACCGCGTGGTGATCAACGAAGGGATCGAACTGGCGAAAGTCTTCGGTTCCACCGATGGCCACAAGTTCGTCAACGGTGTGCTCGACAAGCTCGCCCCGCGCCTGCGTGAAGCTGAAGTGAAGGCGTTCAAGCGCTGATTGGCGCTTGTTATCCCAATGGGTGAGTTTGAGCTGATCCGTAACTACTTCGCCGCCGCGCCTTGCGCGCAGGGCGGCGAGGGCATTGCGCTGGGGATCGGCGATGACTGCGCCTTGCTGGCCGTTCCTCCCGGGGAACAGCTGGCGGTCTCTACCGACACGCTCGTGGCCGGTGTGCATTTTCCAGACCCTTGCGACCCGTTCCTGCTCGGCCAGCGCTCGCTGGCCGTGGCGGTCAGCGACCTGGCTGCCATGGGCGCCAAGCCTTTGGCCTTTACCCTTGCCCTGACCTTGCCGACGGTGACCACCGATTGGCTGCAAGCCTATGCCCGCGGTTTGAACCAGATGGCCCAGGCCTGTGGCGTGGCGCTGGTGGGAGGGGACACCACGCGTGGGCCGTTGAGCTTGACCATGACCGTGTTCGGCCACGTGCCGTCCGGCCAGGCCCTGACCCGCAGCGGCGCGCAGCCCGGCGACCTGCTGTGTGTCGGCGGCGAACTGGGCAATGCCGCTGGCGCCTTGCCGTTGGTGCTCGGCCAGCGTCGCGCCGAGCCTGGGATTGCCGAGCCGCTGCTGGCTCATTATTGGTCGCCCCGACCGCAGATCGACTTGGGCCTGGCGTTGCGGGGGAAGGCCCGCACGGCGATGGATATTTCCGATGGCCTGCTGGCCGATTGCGGGCATATCGCCCTGGCGTCCGGGGTAGCCTTGCAGGTTGAACGGGACCGACTGCCGCTGTCCAACGCTCTGGTAGCGTTTCTTGGCGGGGGCGATGCCGCGCAGGCCGCCCTGAGCGGCGGTGACGATTACGTGTTGCTGTTCGCCCTGCCACCGAGCCAACTGATGGCGTTGCAGGCCGAAGGCTGGCCGATCCATGTGATCGGCAGCGTATTGGCCGGGCAAGGCGTCACGCTGGTGGACAGCGACGGGCACGACATCACCCCGCACGTACGGGGCTATCAACATTTTCGGGAGACACCGTGACAGATCATCCCAACCAGGTCCCGGCAGAGTTCGTTCCGCCTTCGGTCTGGCGCAATCCCTGGCATTTCCTGGCATTTGGCTTTGGTTCGGGCACTTTACCTAAAGCGCCGGGCACCTGGGGCTCGCTGGTTGCGCTACCCTTCATACCGTTGTGGCAGATGTTGCCGGACTGGGGCTACTGGTTGATGCTCGGCATCACCATGCTGTTTGGCTTCTGGCTGTGTGGCAAAGTGGCGGACGACCTGCGGGTGCACGATCATGAAGGCATCGTCTGGGACGAAATGGTCGGCATGTGGATCACCTTGTGGCTGGTGCCGGAAGGCTGGTATTGGCTGCTGACGGGATTTCTGGTGTTCCGTTTCTTCGATATCCTCAAGCCATGGCCGATCCGCTGGATCGACCGACATGTGCACGGAGGTGTCGGGATCATGCTCGACGATGTATTGGCCGGGGTTTTCGCCTGGCTGGCAATGCAAGGATTGGTGTGGTGTTTCACCTGAAGGAGCCAGGCATGGGCGTAAGCCGCGCACTACTGCTGTTGCTGTGTTTAGGAGCCTGTGTGGGGGTGAGGGTGGCCGAGTCGGCGCCGCTGCCCGACAAGGTCCGAGCGGCCAGCGAGGAGTGGGCCGATTACACCCAGGCCGATGGCCAGGGCATGGGCTGGGACATCTTGCGCGCGGTGTTCGAGCCTGAAGGCGTCAAGTTGGAAATCCGCAGCGTGCCCTACACCCGTTCGATCGGGTTGGTGCAGCGCGGCGAGGTGGACGTGCAGGTTGGCGCCTATCGGGATGAATCCGAAGGCGTGCTTTACCCGAAGTGGCATTACGACGTCGATCACATCTATGCCTTGGGGTTGGCCTCCAAGCCGACGCCCACCCTGGCGACGATTGGCAATTATCGGCTGGTATGGATGCGCGGGTACGAATACAACAACTACCTGCCCAACATCCGGCGTTTCAATGAGATCCACCGGGCGGTGGGTATCTTGCCGATGCTGATCCATGAGCGAGCGGATTTTTACATCGATGCGTCGATGGAAATCGAAGAAGTGCTCGCCAAGGCCGATAACCCGAAGCAGTTCAAACTCTCGCCGCTGATCAATTTGCCCCTCTACCTGGGCTTTGCCAACAACGCCAACGGACGGGCATTGAGCGAACTGTTCGACCGGCGGATGGAAGTGCTGGTGAAAACCGGCCAGCTCAAGCCGATTTTCGAACGTTGGAAGCAACCTTATCCTTTCGACGAGAATGGCAAGCCACCGAAGCCGTAATCAAACTTTTCGATGGTTATGGCCGACAATTCAGCCTAAGCGTCGGTCGGGACGTGCTGTTACAATGCCCGCCTCTGCGAAACTCCAGTACTAGATCAGGAGCACACCGGTGCCTGTCGTTTTTGTTGCCGCTTCCAAGCTGCCAACGCCCTTTGCGCAATTCACCATGCATGGTTTTCTCGATGAAGCCACCGGCCGCGAGCATGTCGTGCTCAGTCTGGGTGATTTCGCCGACGGTTCTCCGGTGCTGGGCCGCCTGCATTCCGAATGCCTGACCGGCGACGCCCTGTTCAGCCAGCGCTGCGATTGCGGTTCGCAACTCGAGGCCGCGCTGCAGGCCATCGCCCGCGAAGGCCGTGGCGTGTTGCTGTACCTGCGCCAGGAAGGCCGTGGCATTGGCCTGTTGAACAAGATTCGCGCCTATGAACTGCAAGATGGCGGTGCCGATACCGTTGAAGCCAACGAGCGCCTGGGCTTTGCCGCCGACCTGCGCGACTACAGCATCTGCCTGCCGATGCTGGAGCATCTGGGCGTGAAGTCGCTGCGCTTGATGACCAACAACCCACGCAAGGTCAAGGCGTTGACCGACATGGGCATCGTGGTGGCCGAGCGTGTGCCACTGCACACCGGCCACAATCCCCACAACAAACTCTACCTGGCAACCAAGGCCAGCAAGCTCGACCACATGATGGGCAACGAGCACCAAGGCGAGGTCGACCGGGCGTGACGCGCGGTCAGGTTCGGCGGCGGCTGTCGGTCAGTTGGTGGAAATACCTGGCCCTGGCCTTGCTGCCACTGTTCGTGATCAACGCGGTGTTTGGCCAGGGCGAAGCGATTCTGCCGGTGCTGGCGATGCCGTTGTTCATTGCCGGCCTGGCGTCGATGTTTGTCAGCCTGCGATTTTTCGGGCCGTATAAACAGGCCCTGGTCGCCACCCAGAAAGCCCTCGACACGCCCGAAGAACCCCAGGCCTGGATCGACCTGGCGGCCCGTCGGCGCGCCGCCTTCCTGGTGGCCGGGCTACCGGCCTGGATCGGCGCCCTGGCGGTGTTCGTGGGCCTGGAAGCGGTGCCGTTGATGCTGCTGGCCTTGTCGACCGCCGTGTTGTTCTACCTGTACCGCATCCCGCGTCAACTCGGTTGATGAGCCGCTGGCTGGCGGTCCTGCTGCTGGCCGTCAGCGCCTCGACGATGGCCGCCTCGCGGGTCGTCAGCCTGGCGCCGTCGCTGTCGGAAATCGTCGTTGAACTGGGCTCCGCCGACCTGTTGGTGGGCGTGCTGGATGGCGGGGAACGCCCGCCGGCGCTCAAGGACGTGCCCTCGGTAGGCCGTTACGGGCAACTGGACATGGAGCGCCTACTCAGCCTCAAGCCCGACCTGCTCCTGCTCTGGCCTGGCAGTGTCGGCCCGGCCCAGCGCGAGCAGCTCAAGGGCCTGGGCATCCCCATCCATGTCGCCGAGCCCCGCAGCCTCGACCAACTCATCACGCAAATCGAAGCCATCGCCCAGCAGCTCGGCCGCCCGGAACAGGGCGTGCAACGGGCGGCGCAGTTGCGCGTGCGTCTCGAGGCGCTACGCCAGCGCTATCGACGGGACCCGCCGTTGCCGGTGTTCTATCAGGTCTGGGACCGGCCGCTGTACACCGTTGGTGGTGGGCAGATCATCAGCGATGCGCTGAGCGTGTGCGGTGCCCACAACGTTTTTGCCGACCTGAGCGTGCCGGCGCCGCAGGTGAGTGTGGAAGCGGTGCTGCAACGTAGTCCGCAAGTCATCCTGGCCACGGAACAGGCGCAGCTCGATGCCTGGAAAACCTGGCCGGTGGCGCAGGGGCGGTTGTTGTTGGTCAACGACAAAGGCCTGGAACGGCCCAGTGGGCAGATGATCGAGGCGACGGCGCGGCTATGTGAGTTGATTGCGCCAGACAGATAGACCGCGGCGCGGCCTTCGCGAGCAAGCCCGCTCCCACAGTTGACCGCGTCCTAGCCGGCAACATCGATCAACTGTGGGAGCGGGCTTGCCCGCGAAGAGGTCAGTCCAAGCACCACAAGCTCTGGATCAGAGTGACGGTGTCCAAGTCACCCCAAACAACCACGCCCGACCTTCCTCCCGATACCCATACTGCCCCCCATCATGGCTATACAGCGCCCGGCTGTAACCCTTGTCCAGCAGGTTATCCACCTTCATCTCCAGCTTCACCTCCCGGGTCAGCGCCCAACTGCCGCGCAACCCGAGCAGGGCAAAGCCGCCCAGGGCGTTGCGGTTGTCTTCATCGTCGTAGCTGCCGCTCACCGCTTGCCAGGTGGCGCCCAGACCGAGGCGGTCGAATTGCCGGTCCAGGTCCAGGCTCAAGGTCCGTCGGGCGCGGCGGGCAAGGGTGTGACCGCTGTCGCGGTCGCGCGGGTCGATGACGGCCAGGGCCAGATTGCCCTGCCAGCCGAAGAGATCCTGCAGATAGGCCATTTCAAAGCCGTTGATGCGCGCCGAGGCGACGTTCTGCGGGCGTGAGTCGCGGCCAAAAATGATCGCGTTCTCCAGGTCGGTGCGGTACAGCGAGGTTTCCAGGCGGGCGCTGTCGCTCAGTTGGCTGCGCCATTGCAGCTCGTAGCTCTTGGCCGTCTCGGGCTTCAGATCAGGGTTGCTGAAGTCCGGGTAGTACAGGTCGTTGAAAGTCGGTGCGCGGAAGCTCTCGCTGTAGGTCAGCAACAGGTCGTTGGCCGGATTGACCGGCAGGGTGAGGGTGCCGCTCCAACTGTTCTGGCCGCCAAACTGTTGGTTCTGGTCGCGACGCAGGCCCAGTTCCGTCGAAAACGTTTCGGCCTGGAAGCGGTGCTGGATGAACGCTGCGCGGTTCCAACGGCTGTCTTCGTCGAACGGCGTGCTGCTGTTGACCCGGTCCTGATACCAGTCGCCGCCGATGATCAGGCTGTTGCGCTCATCCAGCATCACATCGTTTTGCCAGGTCACGGAGTCGCGGTAGGTGTTGAAGACTTCGCGGACATCGCTGAGCTTGTCGAAGGTCTTTTCGCGGTTCTCGCTGTGGCCCAGTTCCAGGCGGGATTTCCAGGCGTCGTTGATTTGCCCGTCCACATAGGTGCCGAAGCTGCTCACCGCGAACTCGCTGTAGGGTTGTTGGGGCAGGAACTCGAAAGTGCTCGGGTCGAAGCGGCCGAACGGGTTGTCGTATTCGCTTTTGCCGCGGTTATCCAGCAGGTTCAGGCCAACTTCCAGATCATCGCTGGCCGCATGGCTCAGGCTCAGGCTGAAGGACTGGTTGCGGTTGGCATCGTCGTCGCGGTCGCTGGCGTAGGACTCGTGGGTCCGGTTGCTACCGTCACTGTCGTCGAGGCTGGCGCCGAGGTTGAAACGGGTCTGCTCGTCGCCGCCGGACAGGCCCAGGCTGCGCTCCCAGGTCTGCTGGCTGCCGACCCCTACATGCAGGCGCGGTTGCAGGCCCTGCGTGTTGCCGCGACGGGTGAAAATCTGGATCACCCCGCCCACCGCGTCGGCACCGTAGATCACCGAGCGCGAACCGCGCAGCACTTCCACGCGTTCGATCTGGTTGATGTTCAGGCGTTGCAGGTTGCTGTCACCGGAGGTGGCGTTGCCGATGCGCTGGCCGTCCACCAGCACCAGGCTCTGGGCCGATTTGGTCCCGCGGATGTAAATTCCCGGCAGGCTGCCGCGCCCACCCAGCGGCGCCACTTGCACCCCCGGCACGCGGCTGAGCAAGTCCGTGACACTGGCCGGTTGCAAGCGCTCGATGTCGTCGCGGGTGAACACGGTGTTGGCGGCACTGCTGTCGTTACGGGCCTCGACCTGGCGGTTGGCGCTGATCACGATGTCGGGCAGCTTCAAGGCCTGGTCGCGTTCGAAGGTGTCGGCCAGCAGTTCCGGGGTTGGCAGCAGGGAAAGGGTGAGGGCGAGACGCAGTTTCATGGGGGTTCCGATCATGTGTGCTTCACACAAGCCAATGTGGGAGCGGGCTTGCTCGCGAAAGCGGTGTGTCAGTCGAATTCGATATTGACTGATACACCGCTTTCGCGAGCAAGCCCGCTCCCACAGGGTTTTGTATTGTTTGAAAGTTACCGGCCCAACAACTGCAACCGCAGCCGCACCGCCGCTTCGATCCCCGCCTCATCCAACCCGCATTCGGCCAGCATCTGCGCTGGCTTGGCGTGTTCGACGTAGCTGTCCGGCAGGCCCAGGTGCAGCACCGACTTGAGGATGTTCTCCCGGGCCAGGAACTCGCTGACCGCCGCGCCGGCACCGCCCATGATGGCGTTTTCCTCGATGGTCACCAGCAGCTCATGGCTGCCGGCCATTTCGCGCACCAGGGCTTCGTCCAGGGGTTTGACGAAACGCATGTCCACCACGGTAGCGTCCAAGGTATCGGCGACTTTCAAGGCTTCGGCCAGTTGCACGCCGAACACCAGCAGGGCGGTTTGCTTGCCCTGGCGACGGATCACGCCCTTGCCGATCTCGATGGGTTCGAGGTTGGTCGAGAGAGTCGCGTTCGGGCCGGTGCCACGAGGGTAGCGCACCGCCGCCGGGCCATTGAACAGGTGGCCGGTGGTGAGCATCTTGCGCAGTTCGTTTTCGTCGCTCGGGGTCATCACCAGCATGCCGGGGATGCAGCGCAGGAACGACAGGTCGAAGCTGCCTGCGTGGGTCGGGCCGTCCTCGCCTACCAGGCCGGCGCGGTCGATGGCGAACAGTACGTCGAGGTTCTGCACCGCCACGTCATGGATTAACTGGTCGTAGGCCCGTTGCAGGAAGGTCGAATAGATCGCCACCACCGGCTTGGCGCCTTCACAGGCCATGCCGGCGGCGAGGGTCACGGCGTGCTGCTCGGCAATCGCCACGTCGAAATAGCGCTGGGGGTAGCGTTCGCTGAACGCCACCAGGTCCGAGCCTTCCTTCATCGCCGGGGTAATGCCCACCAGGCGTGGATCGGCGGCGGCCATGTCGCACAGCCATTGGCCGAAAACGCTGGAATACTTCGGTCCGCTGGCCTTTTTCGGCGCGGCGGCCGGGGCGTCCAGGGGTTCGAGCTTGGTGATGGCGTGGTAGCCGATCGGGTCGACTTCCGCCGGGGCGAAGCCTTTGCCTTTCTTGGTGACCACGTGCAGGAACTGCGGGCCCTTGAGGTCGCGCATGTTGCGCAGGGTAGCGATCAGGGTAGGCAGGTCGTGGCCGTCGATGGGGCCGATGTAGTTCCAGCCCAGTTCTTCGAACAGCGTGCCGGGCACCAGCATGCCCTTGGCGTATTCTTCGGTGCGGCGGGCGATTTCCCAGGCACCGGGCAGGCGCGACAACACCTTCTTGCTGCCTTCGCGCATGCTGGCGTAGGTGCGGCTGGAGAGGATCTTCGCCAGGTAGTTGGACAACCCGCCGACATTGCGCGAGATCGACATGTCGTTGTCGTTGAGGATCACCAGCATGTCGGCGTTGACTTCCGGCGCATGGTTCAGTGCCTCGAAGGCCATGCCCGCGGTCAATGCGCCGTCGCCGATCACGGCAATGGCCTTGCGCTCGCTGTTTTGCAGACGGGCGGCAATCGCCATGCCCAGGGCGGCGCTGATGGAGGTGCTGGAATGGCCGACGCCAAAGGTGTCGTATTCGCTCTCGGAACGGCGCGGGAAGGCGGCGATGCCGTCCTTCTGGCGCAGCGTGCTCATGCGCTCGCGACGATCGGTAAGGATCTTGTGCGGGTAGGCCTGGTGCCCCACGTCCCACACCAGCCGGTCGTCCGGGGTGTCGAACACGTAATGCAGCGCGATCGTCAGCTCGATGACGCCCAGGCCCGCACCGAAGTGCCCACCGGTCTGGCCGACCGTGTAGAGCAATTCCAGGCGCAACTCATCGGCCAGGGTTTCCAGCTCGGCTTCACCCAGGCGACGCAGGCCGTCCGGCGTGTTGGCGCGGTCCAGCAGGGGCGTGGTCGGGCGCTTGCGGGGAATCTCTTGAAACGTCGTGGGCATCAGGCGAATCGTTATAGGTATAGAAAGAGGCGGCAGTTTACCTTATGGATCGCAAGCTGCCCACGCGTAGGCCGGAACTTGGCCGATACGCACTAATGAATGGGTTGACCCTGTATCAGCTGCGTCGTTCGACGATATATCGCGCCAAGTCGCGCAACGGCTCGGCCGCCGCGTCAAAGGGTCGCAGCGCGGCCAAGGCCTGGTCGCGCAACTCCAGGGCGTAGGCCTTGGCTGCGTCGAGGCCGAGCAAGGCCGGGTAGGTCGGCTTGTCCCGCGCGATGTCGGCGCCCTGGCGTTTGCCCAGGGTCTGGGTATCGCTTTCCACGTCGAGGATGTCGTCCTGCACCTGGAACGCCAGACCGATGGCCCGGGCGTAGACTTGCAAGGCCTGCAACTGCTCGGGGGTGGACCGACCGCTGGCCAGGGCGCCGAGGCGCACGCTCGCCTCGATCAAGGCGCCGGTCTTGTGCCGGTGCATGTATTCCAGGGCGCTCTGGTCCAGCTTCAGGCCCACTGAACCCAGGTCGATGGCCTGGCCGCCGACCATTCCGGCGGGGCCCGCCGCCAGCGCCAGGGCGCTGACCATGTCCAGGCGAATCTGTGCCGGGCAGTCGCTCAGGGCCGGGTCCAGCAGGGCGCTGAACGCCAGGCTCTGCAAACCGTCGCCGGCCAGGATCGCGCAGGCTTCGTCGAATTGCTTGTGGGTGGTGGGCTGGCCGCGGCGCAGGTCGTCGTCGTCCATGGCCGGCAAATCATCGTGGACCAACGAATAGGCGTGGATCAGCTCCACCGCGCAGGCCGCGCCATTGGCCTGTTCGGCCTGGCCGCCCAAGGCTTCGCACGCGGCATAGGCCAACAGCGGCCGCACACGCTTGCCGCCGTTCATCACGCTGTAGCGCATGGCTTCGTACAGGCGCGCCAGTTCCGGGCTCGGGGCGCTGAACAGCGTATCCAGTGCAGCATTGACCCGGGCCTGGCTGCTGGCCTGATAGGCACCAATCATTCAGATTGTTCCGCGTCGAAAGGCTCTTCGGTCAGCTCGCCGTCGCGCTCGAGCAGCAATTGCACCTTCTGCTCGGCCTGGGCCAGCGCCGCCTGGCAGTCGCGAGTCAAGCCGATACCCTGCTCGAAGGCGGTCAGCGAGTCTTCCAGCGACAATTCGCCGTTCTCCAGGCGTTCCACCAGCGTTTGCAGGTCGGCCAGAGATTGTTCGAAATCCAGTGCAGCTTTTTTGCGGGCCATGGCGGCTATTCCGGTTGACTGTTAAACCGGCGCGACACTAGCAGACATGGGGTTTTGGGGCAAATCAGGGCAGGGGGATCGAAGCGGGGCAGCGGGCTTGCACCGACCTGCTTTTGTGGCGAGGGAGCTTGCTCCCGCTGGGCTGCGAAGCAGCCCCCAACCTGCTGGGATCAAGTCGGATTGCGGCTGCTGCGCAGTCGAGCGGGAGCAAGCTCCCTCGCCACGGGATTTCAGCCAACTGGATAACTGACCCGATACCGGGTACTGCGTCCACCGCCGGGCATTCGTTCCAGGCAGCCTTTCTCCAGCAGCTCGGCGAGATGGCGGGTCGCCGTCGCCTTGGAAACCTTCGCCACCGCTTGGTATTGGGCTGCGCTGATTCCGCCCTCGAAGCCTTTTTCACCGCCATCGAGCATTCGGTTGAGTACCTTGATCTGCTCAGGCGTAAGCGCGCTGTTGCGATGAGCTTGCCAGAATCTCGCTTTGCAAAACACGCTGTCGATCCGCTTCATCGCCTGCTGGAGGCTGCGCAACAGCGTCTGCAGAAACCAGGTCAGCCAGGCAGTGATATCCAGTGTGGCCTTCTGGCTGTTCTCCAGAATCCGGTAATAACCGGCGCGGTCGTCGAGGATGCTCACGGACATGGCGTAGAAACGGATTGCCTGGGCCTCGCCCTGGGCCAGTGCCAGGTCGGTCAGGGTGCGGGTCAGGCGGCCATTGCCATCGTCGAATGGATGCAGGGTGACGAACCAGAAATGAGCGATGCCAGCACGCAACAACGGATCGAGGTCGGTCTGATGGCGACTGGTCTCGAACCAGTCGATGAACGTTCGCAATTGCTGTTCAAGACCCTGGCGAGGAGGCGCCTCGAAGTGAACGGTGGGTCGGTCCAACCTGCCTGAGACTACTTGCATCGGTTCGTCACCGCGCAGCGTACCTACGCGGATCCGTCGGTGGGCAAAGTCGCTGCTTTGATCAGGAAATAACCACCCATGCCATTCCAGCAAGCGCTCGACAGTCAGGGGCTGGTTGAAATGCCGGGTCGCGTCCAGCAAGAGGTTCGCCAAGCCTTCGCTGCGTTGGCTGACTGGGGTGTCGTCGCCTTGTTCCAGGCCGAGGCGGCGAGCCAGGGACGAGCGCACCGAGCCGACATTCAATTGCTCTCCTTCGATAGCCGATGAGGTCACGATGTTTTGCAGCAAGGCATCCAGTTCGCTCTGGGCGCTGAGCGAAGCCGTGACCGCGCCCGTCATGCCGAGCAACTGGCCTTGGGTCTGCACGCATTCGCGAAGCAGCGGTGCCAATGCTTCAGCTTGCCAGCGGAAGTCGGGCCAGTCGGGCTGTTGCCAGATCCAATGGGGTGCCATGCGCCTGTCCAAAGATGAATGAGCCGAATAATAGCCTTATTCGGCTCATTTCGTGAGCCGAATAAGACTATTATTCGGCTCACCCACCTCTCAGTACGTGATTTCCCACACATAATCGCGTGTTCCCCGATTGTGGAAAATCCGCCGAATAGCTAATCTTCGCGCCATCTACGGCCCCTTGTAACGGGGCCTCCAGACGAAACCCGAATAATGACAAGCAGCGCCGAGGAAGGGCGCCGGGTTGCGTTGTGCATGGCAGGAGGCATACGTGCGTTTTCTTTCTTTATTGATCGTGTTGCTCGGTGCGCCGTTGGCGTGGGCCGAGCCTTCGGCCGAGCTGTCGGAGCCGGTCGGGGGCTGGCGTTACAGTGGTTTGCTCGATCGCACGGAAAACCCCCAGGTCGCCTATCCCACCCCGCCCATCGACCGAGGCGTGCAGCGTAACCGCACGATGATCGAGGGCCGGATCAAGGACATGGGCACGGCTCGCCAGCCCCATAGCCTGGCGGTCAACGGCAATCCACTGAATCTCTATACCGACGACGAGGGCCGTTTCGCCCGGCCGTATGCGTTCGGCGCCGGTTCCAACAGCGTCGAGGTGCGCAGCTCCGAAGGCCGCTCCCTCAAGCGCGTGCAATTCTATGAAGCCAACAACCTGCGCACCCCGGCACAGATCCGCGTGGTGCTGGGCTGGGATGACCCCCAGGCCGAACTCGATCTGCATATCGTCACACCCGACGGCCAACATGCATTCTTCGGCCGGCCGGCGCTGACCAATGGCGGCGGCCTCGACCCGGACGGCGTCGATGGCCCCGGCCCTGAAATGTTCACCATGACCGCGCCGATGCACGGCACCTACCTGGTCTACGTGAATTATTGGGGCAACTACGGCAGCGGCGGCTACAACTTTGATGAGGCCAGCAACCAGAACGAGGTGATCACCTCGCAGATCAACCTGGTGCTCAACGAAAACACCGTCGATGAAAAACGCGAGACCTTTGTCGTGCCCCTGCGCGCCATTGGCGATCTGTTGCTGGTCAAGACTTTCAATTACTAAGCTCCACGGATGAACAGGCCCTTGTGAATATGAGCGACAACACTGCTTCCCCGACCACGCCGACCCCTGTCGCCAAACCTGTGCGCCGCTGGCCGGCGATACTGATCGGGCTGTGCCTGGTAGCGGGTGTGGCCGCCGGGTTGGGCTGGTTCATGACCAAGCCCAAGGCGCCGCCCATGGAGTTGGCGTTGGAAAAACTCGGCCTGAGCCGCCCCGACGGCTTGCTCGAGGCGCATTCCCTGAGCCAGTTGCCCAAGGACCTGTTGGCGGTGCCGTTCCTCAAGGCCACGCTCACCGAGGACTTCGTCTTCTATTACGAGGCCCACGCCGACCGCCTCGGGCTGATCGGCAGCCTGCGCCGGATCATCTACGAGCATGACCTCAAGCTGCAGGACAGCCTGATCGAAGAGCTTTTCGACCAGCCGGCCGATGTCGCGTTGTGGCGCGGTGCGGACGGTCGCCTCAAGGATTTCCTGTTGGTGATGGATCGCGGCGGCCTGGCGAAGGTGCTGGAGCCGTTGGCGAAGGTCGCACTGGATGACGCGCAACTGAGCAAGCTCAGCGACCTGAAGGTCGGCGGTGACGACGTTGCGCTCTACCAGCTCAGCTACAACGCCAGCAAATCCCTGCTCTTCGCCTCCCATGGCGACAAGATGGTCGTGCTGTCCAACCCGACCAAGTTGTACGACCCGGCCAGCGGGTCCGCGGTTGAACCGGGCAGCGTGTCGACCACCGCCCTGGCTGCCTTGCTCAACGGCGACAAACTGTTCCCCGAAGCCTTCGGCCTGCCGCCCAAGGCGCCGGAGGTCAAGCAACGCATCTCGGTCAACGCCAGCGTGCTCGCCATGGGCTACCAGCGTTTCATCCCGAACTTCGCCGGTTTGCGTTTCGACATGGACGACAAAGGCTGGCACAGCTTCCTGGCCATGGACGAGCTGGAAAACCAGCCGGACTTCGACTTCAAGCCGATCTGGCAAGCCATGCCCATGGGCGCCAGCGCCTGCGTGGCCTTGCCCCTGGCCGCCGAGCAACAGAAACCGTTGCTGGTCAAACTCGGCGCCGACGAGAAAGCCGCCCAGGCCATGGTCGACCATGTGGCCGGCGCCGCAGGCCTGTGCTGGTACGCCGATTCGCGCCTGTACACGCCGCTGTTGGTGGCGAGCCTGAATGAGGACGATGGCAAGCTCGATGCCGACCTGGGCAACCTGTTCGGTTCGATGGTCGGCGCCTATGAAAACAATGTCGCTGAACATGCCTTCCCGGTCGTCGAGAAACAACAAGGCTCGACGCACCAGTGGCTGCGTCAGGTCAGCTCCAATTTCGGCCCTTACCTGGCCAAGGAAGCGGAGCAGCCCGAGGCGATTACCGGCAAGGCGTTCCTGCGGGTCAGCCTGGCACGCCACGGTTCGACCTTGCTGTTCTCCCTTGATGACAAACTCGTGGACAAGGCCCTCGGCACCCTCGACAAACGCTTCCCGCCCATGGCCGACGTCGTGCCCAAGGACCTGCTGATGCCGGTCTACTTCGGCCCGGATTCCATGGCGCAACTGATGCAGCGTGAAACCCTCGACAGCTTGCCCCAGGACATGGAGCCGGTGTTCTACAACGCCGCGCAAACCTACCTGATCCCGAAACTGCGCACCCTCGGCGGCTATGGCAAATACGCGCTGACCTTGCCTGCCGGCAGCGAACCGGATGGTCACTGGCAGTGGCTTCCGCTGGAATGGAAAGCGCTGTGACAGCACGGATCCGCAATCCCGCGTTGACGTTGCTGCTGGCGTTGCTGCTCGGCGGGCCGGCGCTTGCCGTCGAGGCGCCGGCGCCGGCACTGGATGTGCAGCAATCCCAGGTCTTTCGCGCCTGGTTCGTGCGCATTGCCCAGGAACAACTGACCAGAGGCCCGAGCCCGCGCTGGTATCAGCAGGACTGCGCTGGGCTGGTGCGCTTCGCCGCCAACGAAGCGCTCAAGGTCCACGATGAAAAATGGCTGCGCAGCAATGGCCTGTCCAATCGCTACCTGCCGCCGGAACTGCCGCTCAGCGATGCGCAACGGCGCCTCGCCCAGCAATGGCAGCAGGGCGGCGGCAAGGTCGGGCCCTACGTCAACGCCATCAAGCTGATCCAGTTCAACAGTCGCCTGGTGGGCCGCGATGTCGCCCAGGCCCGGCCCGGCGACCTGATGTTCTTCGACCAGGGCGACGACCAGCACCTGATGATCTGGATGGGCCGCTACATCGCCTATCACACCGGCACCACAACCCCTACCGACAACGGCATGCGCTCCGCAAGCCTGCAACAACTCATGAACTGGAAGGACACCCGATGGATACCCGACGCAGCCAACCCCAACTTCATCGGCGTCTATCGACTCAACTTTCTCTCCCAATGACCGGTGCCCGCATGCTGCGTTTGTGTTCAAAATTGCCCCTGTTGTTCGCCCTGTTGCTGGCACCTGTCGTGAATGCCGAAGACACGGTGGAGCCCAGCGGCTACATGCCGGTGGCCGGTGAAAGTTTCTTCCTGCTGGCCGACAGCAGCTTCGCCAGCGACGAACAGGCCATGGTTCGCCTCGAAGCGCCGGGCCGCGACTACCGTCGGTTCCGCATGGAGCCCTACGGCGGCGCCGACATCCGCGTCTATCGCATCGACAAGCCGCTGGACTTCCTCAAGCGCCAGAAAAACCTGCACCGCGTGGTCAGCGACGGCCAGTTCAAGGGCGAAGGCCTGTCGAACACCCTCGCGTACCTGTGGGACAACTGGTACCGCAAGTCCCGTCGGGTGATGCAGCGGGCGTTCTCCTACGAGTCCCGCCAGCAAGTCACCGAAGAAGTGCCGGAATTGAAGATCGGCAACGCCTTGGTCGCGCCGACGCCGTATGAAGCGCCGGCACAATTCGCCTTGATCCCGGGCTTGCCGGTGGTCAGCCAGTTCCGTTATCCGCTGTGGCAGGCCAAGCCGATCCAGCCGCCAGCCGGGGTCAACCTGGCCGGTTCGTCCAGTGAGTTCGTCAGCGTCGCGCCGGGCAACGTCTATGTGCCGCTGGGCCAGTTGAAGCCGGGCCTGTACCTGGTGGAAGCGCTGATTGGTAAGTACCGCGCGACCACCATGGTCTTCGTTTCCAACACCGTGGCCGTGAGCAAGATTGCCGGCGACGAGCTGCTGGTCTGGGCCGCACGCAAGCATGAAGGGCGTTCGGTGCCCAAGGTCAATGTGCTGTGGACCGACGGCCTGGGCGTGATGAGCAGCGGTGCCACCGATGAGGACGGCCTGCTGCGCCTCAAGCACGTCAGCCCGGAACGCTCGTTCGTCATCGGTGAAGACGAGGAGGGCGGGGTATTCGTCTCGGAAAACTTCTACTACGACAGCGAAATCTACGACACCAAGCTCTATGCCTTCACCGACCGGCCGCTGTACCGGCCGGGGGATTGGGTGTCGCTGAAAATCGTTGGCCGTGAGTTCAAGAATGCCCGCGATTCGGTGCAAGCAGCCGCCGCCGACGTGAATGTCAGCGTGCTGGACGCCACCGGAACCGCGCTGCAAACCCTGGCCCTGAAGCTGGACTCCAAGGCCGGCACCCAAGGCCGTTTCCAACTGCCGGAAAACGCCGTGGCCGGCGGTTACGAACTGCGCTTCAGCTACAAGGACCAGCTCTACAGCAGCGCCTTCCGCGTGGCCGAATACATCAAGCCGCACTTCGAAATCGCCCTGAACCTGGCCAAGCAGGATTACCGTACCGGCGAGCCGGTCAAGGGCAATCTGGTGCTGCTGTACCCGGACGGCAAGCCGGTGGTGAACGCCAAAGTGAGCCTGAGCCTGCGCGCCCAGCAACTGTCGATGGTGGACAACGAGCTGCAATACCTGGGGCAATTCCCGGTGGAACTGACCAGCAGCGAAGTGACCACCGATGGCAAGGGCAATGCGACCCTCGACCTGCCCGCCGCCGACAAGCCGAGCCGCTACACCCTCACCGTGTTCGCCAGCGATGGCGCGGCGTATCGGGTCAAGACCACCAAGGAAATCCTCATCGACCGTGGCGCGGCGAATTTCCGCCTGAGCGCCCCCCAGCGGTTCAGCGCCGTCGGCCAGAAAGTGGCGTTCAGCTACGCCAACGAAGGCGGCAACGAGCAAGCCAAGGCCGTGACACCGGGCAGCTACGCCTGGGTGCGCCTGGAAGACCAGAGCACCGGCGAAGGCAAGTTGGCGGCCAAGGACAAGGGCTTCAGCCTGACCTTCGAGCGCCCGGGCACCTACAACCTGACGCTCAAGGACGACCATGGCCGGGTCATCGGCGCCGCCGCCCATGCGGTGACCGGTGAAGGCATCAAGGCCGTGCCGGGCACGGTCGAGATCGTCTTCGACAAGCCTGAATACAAGACCGGTGACGAAGCGCTGGCGCTGATCACCTTCCCGGAGCCGGTCAGCGATGCGTTGCTGTCGCTGGAGCGGGACAAGGTCGAGGCCACGGCGCTGCTGTCCAAGGGCGGCGATTGGTTGAAGATGGAAAAACTCAGCGACACCCAATACCGCGCGCGCATTCCGGTGAAGGACGCCTTCGCGCCGAACCTGACCTTCTCGGTGTTGTACACCAAGGGCGGCCAGTACAGCTTCCAGAACGCCGGCATCAAGGTGGTCACGCCGCAGATCGACGTTGCCGTCGTCACCGACAAGGCGACTTACCGCCCCGGCGACACGGTGACCGTGGACCTGAGCACCCAGTTCGCCGGCAAGGCGATCCCGGCGCACCTGACGGTCAGCGTGGTGGACGAAATGGTCTACGCCCTGCAACCGGAAGTCGCGCCGACCATCGACCAGTTCTTCTATCACCCGCGCCGCAACAACGTGCGCACCAGTGCCAGCCTGTCGTTCATCAGCTACGACGTGGCGCTGCCAGGCAGCCCCGGCGCGCCGGGCAAGGCCAACCGCAGCGAACGTGGGGTCAAGGTGCTGGAGCGGCCGCGGCGTGAAGACGTCGACACCGCCGCGTGGCAGCCGGAGCTGGTGACCGACGCCAACGGCAAGGCGCGCTTCACCTTCAAGATGCCGGACTCCCTGACCCGCTGGCGCATCACGGCCAAGGCGATCGCGGACGACGGCCAGGTGGGGCAGAAGAAGCAGTTCATCGCCTCGGAAAAACCGCTGTACCTGAAGTGGAGCGGCCCGACCCGTTTCCGCACGGGCGACAAGCCGCAACTGGGCCTGTTCGCGTTCAGCCAATCGAAAAAACCGCTGAAGACCGAACTGCTGATCCGTTACGCCGGCGCTGAGCAGCGTGTGGCGGCGGAGCTCAAAAACGGCATCAACTACGTGGCGCTGCCGGCCATGGAACTGAGCAGTGGCGACTTGAGCGTGCAGTTGCAGTTGAACGGCGAAACCCAGGATGCCCTGGCCATGCACCTGAACGCCAATGGCAACGGCTGGCAAGTCACCCAGAGCCAGCGCGTTGACGTGGCGGGCGCCGACACCCCGCTGACCCTGCCGGCCGACGCCAGCGATATTCGCCTGCGTCTGGATGACAGTCCGCAAGCGTTGTTCCGTTCCGCCCTGGACGACCTGCTGAGCTACCCGTACGGAGGCGTCGAGCAGACCGCCAGCCGTCTGCTGCCGTTGAGCATCGCCTATCCGACCCTGGCGTCGAACCCGCAGGTCCGCGACCGCTTGCGGTTGATCATGCAAAACAGCCGCTTGCGCCTGGTGCAGATGGCCGGACCGTCGGCGAGCTTCACCTGGTGGGGCCAGGACGGTGAGCCGGATGCCTTCCTCACCGCCTATGCCTATTACGCCGACTGGCACGCCAGCCAGGCCCTGGACCTGAGCCTGCCGCCGGAACACTGGCAGCGGGTGCTGGAAGTCTATGCCAAGCAGGCCGGTGATACGCCGCTGCTGCAACGGGCGTTGATCCTGTCGTTCGCCAAGCAGATGCAACTCCCGGTGAACACCTTGCTCAGCGGCCTGATGGATGATCTGGCGAAGGCCAGTGAAGACAGCACCGAGAGCGTACTGGACAGCGGTGAAGACAGCCTGGTCATGTACGCGCCGGATTCGGCCCTTGGCTTGGCCAGCGCCCGTGTCCTGACCGCGTCCCTGGCGAAACAGGCGAAGGTGCCGTTGCCGGCGGCCTTCAGTCGTCAAGCGGATGCGGCGCAGCAGCAACTGGAACTCAGTTCTCAACCGTTCGTCGAGGCCTTGGTGTTGTCGTTGCAAAGCTTCGATCAGGCCCGCGCCACCGCGTTGCTGGAGCGGGTGTTGCCGCAGCAGTCCACCCTGGAACGGGCCCTGGCCCTGACCTGGTTGCAGCGCAGCATCGAACAGGCAGCGCCGGCCGTGGCCTTGGCACCGGGCGAAGGCTGGGCAGCCAAGCAGGGCGCGACCGGTGAAACCTACTGGCAGTGGCAGGGCGCGCAGCTTCCAACGATGCTGACCCTGACCGGTGCCCAGGAGCGCCCATTGCAAGCGGCACTGAGCTTCCAGAGCCAGCAACCGCCGGTAGCGCCAATGGCGGTGTCCATCACCCGGCGTCTGTCGCGTCTGGTGCCGGGGGACGAGGCCTTCACCTTCAAGCTCGAAGCCGTGGGCAACAAACCGTTGTCCAGCGACAGCCTCTACCTGGATGAAGTGATCATCAACAGCAAGGCCTCGACGCCACTGCGCTACGGCATGCTCGAAGTGCCCCTGCCGCCGGGCGCCGATGTGGAGCGCACCACGTGGGGCATCCAGTTGATGGGCAAGGCCGACAGCGAACCGGCGTCCCTGGAAAAGGCCCGCTTCGAGCCCGGCCAGATGGCGTATGCGGTTCCGGTGGATGCCCTCAGTGGCGAGCTGCGCCTGCGGCACTTGGTGCGCTTCTCCCAGAAGGGCCAGTTCACCTTGCCGCCGGTGCGCTTCACCCAGGTCTACGCGCCCCAGAATCAGGCTCGTGAACAGAAACCGGCGCTTGGTCAGGTCACGGTCAACTGACATGCGCAGGCGGTGGGTTGGGTGGTTGTTGTGCTTGATCCCTGCGCTGGCAACGGCGCAGGACGAGCCGTTGCGCCTGGCCTTCGACGGTCAATTGCTGCGGGTGAGCCAGGCCCAGGTGTTGGATCGCCAGCCGTTGCCCGCTTCCTTGCAGGCGCCACTGGGCAGTCTGTGGAAACTGTTTGTCTACGCCTGGTTGGTGGACACCGACGCTCGCGAGCCGGTCTATGAGTGCCGCGGCGAGTCGAAGGAAGAGGTCTATTGCTGCAATGCCGGGCAGAGCATCGGTCGCGATCAGGCGCTGGTGAAGTCCTGTGGCTTGTACTTCGAGCCGCAGCGGCTCGGGCTGTCGGCTTCGAACTGGCGCGATTACTGGCAGGCCCGCCAGGCGCCGGCCTGGTTGTTGGACTTGCCGGCCTTGCAGCCCCAGACGCAGGTGCCGGTCGCGGAACTGCTCAAGGCCCTGGCCATGCTGCCGGCCCAGGACCAAGCCCGTCGGGTGCTGCTGGATGTGGTGCTCGGCGCGGCGGACGGGCGGTTGGTCGGCGAGTTGGGCAGTCGCCTGCGGGTCAAGACCTGGAGCTGGCTGGGTGACCAGGGGCCTTCCTCCCGACAAGGCGGTTTCGCCGGTTGGCTGGCCGACGGCACCCCGGTGTGGGCCGGGGGGCGTGGCACCAGCCAGCAAGTCCTGAAGGTCTACGGCGAAGGTTTGGCGGCGGCATTGCCGTCGCGCTGGCCGGCGGAAACCGGGCGTTGCGTGGAAGTCGGCCTGTTTGCCCGCTATCCCTGGCAGCGGGTGATGGCCGGTGACCGGCCTGCCGTGCCGGGGCAATTGCGCGGTGATTACCGCGTCGAATTCACCAACGGCAACCAATTGGACATCCACAGCGATGGCGAGCTGTTCCTGATGCCCGGCAAGCTGGTGGCGCGCCTGGACCGGGAGGAATACGTCGCCCGGGTCCTGCAGCGCGAAGCCAAGGCCGAGCCCGCCGAAGCCGCCAAGGCACTGGCCGTGGCGATCCGCACCTATCTGCTGCAGAACGCCCAACGCAACGGTGATTGCTTGAGCATCGACGACAGCAGCCATCGCCAGCGCGTCGCGCCACGCCCAGCGGCGCCTGAAACCCGCGCCATTGCCGCCTGGACCAGCGACCTGGTCCTGGCCGGCACCGACGTCACCTACCACTCCGACCAGCCCGGCCCGGACAAACTATCCTGGGCGCAAGCCGTAGAACAAGCCAATGCCGGTCAACGGTACGACGCCATCCTGCTGCACGCCTACCCGCGTGCCAGCCTCAGCCGTTGGGACAATCCGGTGGCGTCCTGCGAGGCGCTGCCCGCCGCCCAGGACTGGCTGCTCAAGCAGCGCCGGGGCTGGCGTGAGCGGCTGGAAGGTGAAGTGGGCTACAACGAAATCAGCACTTTCGCCGTCTGCCGCGTTGCCTTTGGCCGGCCTTATGTCGACCGCGAGCGCCAGCGCATCTATGTGCGCGGCGTGCTGTCGCTGCAAGACCGTCTCGACCTGACCCATGAATATCTGCACCTGGCCTTCGAAGCTCACCCCAACGGCCAGGACGAAACCTATATCGAAGGGCTTGCCCGTCACCTCTTGCTGGAATAGACCATGACACTCCGTTATCCACAGGTCTTGCTGTTGCTCTGCGCCCTGACCGCGTTGCCACCGGCCATGGCCGCTGACGCCATCAAGCTAGACACCCCCATTGGCGGCTGGCGCAGCGGGGCGCCGGGCGGTGAAGGCGAAAGCTTCAGCCAGACCGTCAACTACCCGGCCTCGTCGGTCAACACGCCCCAGGGCCAGGCCAACACCGCCCGCATTACCGGGCAAATCAAAAGCGCGCCCAAGGACAGCAACGCGCCGGGCCAGTTGATCGTCAACGGCGTCAGCCTGCCGCTGAAGCTGGATGAGGAAGGGCGCTTCGACCGGCCATTCTCGTTCCCCAACGGCAGCAACAGCGTGGAAGTGCGTAGCCCCGACGGCCAGCAACGCCACCGCACGCAATTTCTCAACACCAGTGGCGGCGCCACACCGGCCAAGCTGCGGGTGTTGCTGACTTGGGACAGTGACGGCACCGATCTGGACTTGCACCTGGTCACCCCCGACGGTGCGCACATCTGGTACGGCGACCGTGCCGTCGCCAACGGCGCCGCCCTCGACGTCGACGTCACCACCGGCTACGGCCCGGAAATCTTCGCCATGCCCGCGCCGATCAAAGGCCAGTACCTGGTGTATGTGAACTACTACGGCGGCGGTTATCGCAGTGAAGAGGACGGCGAAGAAGGTGAGGGCGGTGGAGAGCAGGCGCAACAAGCCCTGACCACCGCACAGGTCACCGTGATCACGGAAGAGGGCACGCCGAACGAGAAAATGGAAACCTTCGTCGTGCCGATGCGGGCGGTGGGCGAGCTGACGCTGGTCAAGAGCTTCAGTTACCCATAAGGCACACCGGGATCTCTTGTGGCGAGGGAGCTTGCTCCCGCTGGGCTGCGAAGCGGCCCCCATCGAGGCTGACTGCATTTTTTAACTGACACACCGTAGCGCCTGGCTTAGGGCTGCTTCGCACCCCAGCGGGAGCAAGCTCCCTCGCCACAAAGGCGGTCGGTAAGCGGGCCTCTGCAGGGTTCATCCGCCGTTTGTGACAAAATAAAAATCTCACGCGTGAGCTATTGTGGGCTTTCGAAACTACCTGTAGTGTTTCTCACGCGTGAGTTTTTCACAGTGGGGTCCAGCACCATGCAAAGTAGCTCTCCAGCAGATCCGCCTGGCGGGTCTGTGACCGATACAGCGAGCCGCAAGGGAGAGCGCTCGAAATCCTCTGCGAAAAAACCATCGAGCTTCTATATGAAGCAGATGCGCGCGGGCTTGAGTGCCGCCGGGTATGTGAAACACGAGACTTGGGTGCTTCCCGAAAACCGAAGCCTGCTCAAGCAGATGGAGAAACAGCTACGCCAACCGATTCTGGCTGGCTCATTCATGTCGGAGAATTACATGAGCGCAGGTAACAACTGGAACATTGACCGCCTCTACAGCGCCCTTCAGGCTCTGGACGAAGTGGTCGCGAACGACATCACTCTCTCCCTCGTCCAAGGCTCCGAGTCCAGCATCAAGCTGGAAATGAATGACTTCGGTGGCTTGCCGATCTACATCGCAGTCGTGGGCGACCAGATCATCGTCGATACCGTCCTGGTGGATGTCGAGTCGATCAGCGACGTGGCGGCCTTCAACGACGCCGTGTTGCGCAGCCGGGAAATGTTCCCGCTGTCGTCCATCGGCATCGAGACCATGCCCAACGGACAGGTCGTCTACAACATGTTCGGCGCGCTGAGCTCCGACTCCAGCCTGACCAACGTCGTCACCGAGGTGAAAACCCTCGTCGACAACGTCCAGCGCGCCAGCGAAGCGTTCGAACGCTTCTTCATCTAATTCGCCGAACAGGAACCATCCAATGACTCAGTCCATCTGGAGCAAGTTGTTCACCGCACTGCGTGGCGGTGCCAACGAAGTCGGCGAATCGATCGTCGACCAACAGGCCCTGCGCATCCTCGACCAGGAAATCCGCGATGCCGACAGCGCGCTGGCCAATGCCAAGCGTGAGCTGGTCACCATCATGGCCAAGCACAAGCTGGCGACCGATCGCGTCGGCGAATACAACGCCAAGATCAAGGACCTGGAAGCCAAGGCCCTGGCCGCGATCCAGGCCAACCGCGAAGACCTGGCGCTGGAAGTGGCCGAAGCCATTTCGACCCTGACCAACGAACTGGACGCCGAGCAAAAGCACGCCACCGAATTCGGCGGCTATGCGGACAACATGCGCAAGGACATCACCAAGGCCGAAAGCCGCATCAAGAGCCTGCGTCAGCAAGTGGACATGGCCAAGGCCCGCGAAAGCGTGCAGAAGGCCCAGGTCAGTGCCTCGATCGCCAGCGGCGGCGCCAATGGCAAGTTGGAAACCGCCGTTGGCACGCTCAACCGCCTGCAGGCCAAGCAACAGCAACGTGCCGCTGAACTGCAGGTCCAGGATGAACTGGCCGAAGCTTCGACCGGCACCGACCTGGAACGCAAGCTGCGCGATGCCGGCATCACGCCGAACGAAGGCAGCGCCAATGCGATCCTGGAACGCCTGAAGAAAAAATCGGCTGAGTGATCTGTTCGGGCTGATCAATTCGGGCAGGCCGAGCACAAAACCTGTGGCCTTGCTCCCGCTCGACTTTGTAGGAGCTGGCGAAGCCTGCGATCTTTTTATCTTTCGCTTGGGATTCAAGTGTTTGGGGAAAGATCGCAGCCTCGTTGCACTCGACAGCTCCTACACAGCCTCTAGGGCTCGGCGGGAGCAAGCTCCCTCGCCCCAATAGTGTCCGGCGCTCCTGGATTTAATTGTGACGCAGGTACTTTTATCCCAGCGCCGCAACAGGTTTAATGCTGTCCGGCCACTACGCTCAAGCGTTCACACGCCAGAGCGATTTCCCGCCAGGAACGAAGCCCCACGGAGTCAGGGACGAAATGTCGATTTTCCTTTTGTTGCGCACCTACGCTTCGTCCTTCTTCCATCGGTTCGGTTGGGCGGGCCTGGCCATTGCGTTGGGCGTGCACCTGTCCACGGCCTGGATCGGCCTGGTGCTGCTGGGCGAGCAACACCTCATCGCCGCCGCCACGTTTATCTACTTCTATCTCACCACCACGCTCACCGTCGGTTATGGCGACCTGTTGCCACAGACATCCGCCGGGCGAATTTTCGTGGCTATCTGGGTCATGCTCGGGGGCATCGCGCTGCTGACGGCAGCCATCGGCAAAACCACCAGCAGCGTCATCGATGTTTGGAGAAAAGGCATGAAGGGTAAAGGCGATTTCACCGGCAAGGTCGGCCACACGGTTCTCATCGGCTGGGAGGGCGTTTCCAGCGAACGGGTCATCGAACTGCTGCTGCAGGACGAAACCTCCAATGACAACCTGATCGTCATCTGCGATTGCGATCTTGAAGAAAACCCCATGCCCGGCAAGACGTCGTTCATCAAGGGCGACAGCCTGTCCTCCGCCGCACTGCTGCAGCGTGCTGGCGTGCCGGGTGCCGAACGCGTCCTGGTGCGCACCCATTCCGATGACCTGACCCTGGCCACCGTGCTGGCGGTCAATCAACTGGGGCCTGCCGGGCATGTGGTCGCCCACTTCAATGACAGCGAAATCGCCGCCCTCGCCAGCGCCTATGCCCCAAGCCTGGAATGTACCTCCAGCATGGCTATCGAAATGCTGGTGCGGGCCTCCCAGGACCCGGGTTCGTCAGTGGTCATCAATGAGTTGCTCTGTGTGGGCGAAGGCGCCACCCAGTACCTGATGAAACTGCCCGAGGCGTTTGAAGCGACGTTCGGCGAGCTCTACACCCGAATGAAAGAGCAGCACAACGCTACGCTGATCGGCTACCGCGCCCAGGGCGCCCGACACCCGGCGATCAACCCGCCCGGCGCTACCCGCGTCGTGGGCGGAGAACTCTTCTACATCGCCTCCACGCGACTCAAGGAAATTTCCCATGGGGTGGTTTAAACAGTTGATGGGCCTTCAGGCCCCGAACACGACAGCCAGCCAGGGCGCCCCCGTCACCGGGCCGTTGGGCCTGGCCTCCGGCAAGCAGGTCATGTTCGATGCCACGCTCAAGTTGTTGCTCGACGGCAACAGCACCGTGGTCATCCCCGGTTCCCAGCAGATCTGGAGCCTGGGCATCGTCGATCTCGGGCAGTCGAACTGGCTGTCGCGCTGCTACATGAACGACGAAGACTACTGGCTGCAAGTGCACACCAGCGGCGACATCGCCGGGCAGGTCGAGTCGGTGATCCTGTTCAACTACCTCAGCTACGTCACCATCAACAGCGAAGCGGAGTTGCGTCGCCTGGCCGGCCCTGAAAGCCTGATCGGCCTGCCGACCTACACCCACGACGGCGTCGAGTACACCCGCGAATGGGGCACCGAGGCGGGCCAGACAGAATTGGTGACGTTGAGCGAGCGCGTGAGCAATCCGGATGAGTCCTACAGCGTCGAGCACCGTTCGATGCTGTACGCCCGCGACACCGGCCTGACGGATCGCCGGGAGTTCCTGTTGTTCTCCGTCGAAGAGGACGCCGAAGGCACCGTCAGCCTGAGCACTTCGCTGGGTATTTCGCTGTACACCACTGACCTGAACACTCTTTGAATAAGGAAGAAGTCCATGCTTGAAGCGCTCTCCATTTCCCTGAACAAGGCCGCCGTGTTCGGCTTCGCCCTGTACATCCTCGGCGCCGCCGTGCTGTTCGCGCTGTTTCAGTTCATCTACATCCATGTCACGCCGCACAAAGAATTCGAACTGATCCGCTCGGGCAACGTGGCGGCGGCGATCGCCCTGAGCGGCGCCCTCATTGGTTTCGCCATTCCGGCCAGCAACGTGATTGCCTACTCGATCAGCATGCTGGACTTCGTCGTCTGGACGGTGATCGCCGCTGTCGTACAGTTGCTGGCGTTCCTGGTGACCAGCCTGGTGCTCAAGGGCGCTTCCGCGCGCATCAAGCAGGGTGAAATCGCCGCGGGTATCTACATCGCCGCCGTGGCCATCAGCGTCGGCCTGTTGAACGCCGCGTGCATGACGCCTTCCACGAACTGATTGCGCCACGGAGAACCCGATGAAACGAAGCAAGTACGTCCAGCTTTCGCTGGCCGCGTCGGTCGCCCTGGCGATATCCGGTTGCGGGCCTGCGGAAAAAACCTACAAGTTGCAGAAGAAGTACAACTTCCAGTCCGTCCAGGAATGTGTCGATGAAAAGCTGCCGGTGGACATTTGCTCCACCGCCTACATGACCGCCATGGGTGAGCATCGTCGCATCGCGCCGGTATACGATAGCAAGGCCGATTGCGATGCCGACTTCGTGCCCGATTGGTGCCAGCAGGACTCGGCCGGCAAGTTCCTGCCCAAGCTGGGTGGTTTCGAGCTGAACGCCGATGGCGAAGTCACGCAGTCCGAGGTCGATGCCGCCCGGGCCCAGTTGCCGGCTTCGGAAGCGAACGTCGGTGGATCAGGCTTTGGCAACCTGTTGACCGGCCTGTTGATCGGCAACATGTTGAGCGGCAACCGCAGCAGTTATTACTCCGAGCCGGTCTACCGCTACCGCGATGACCGCGGCAACTTCGGGTCCTCGACGCTCAGCCAGCGGGTTTCCAGCGGCTCGACGTTCACCAAGTCCAACCAGGCGCGGTACGGCAGCTACACCGACTCCATCAAGTCCACCAGCAAGCCGATGTCCGTTGCCTCAACCACCTCCCGTGGCGGCTTCGGCAGCAAGTCCAGTGCCCGCAGCGGTTGGGGCGGTTCGAGCAGCTCCGGCGGTTGAGGAACCAGCGCCATGAAGAAGATCCATTGCGCAGAGCGTCCTGACTGGAAGCAGACCGCCGAGCAGCTCGGCTTTCTGTTCCACACCATCGACGACGAACCCTATTGGGACGAAAGCGCGTACTACCAGTTCACCCTCAAGCAGATCGAGGACGACCTGGAAGACCCGACCACCGAGATCCATGACATGTGCATGGACCTGGTGGCCCGCGTGGTCCAGAGCGAAGAGTTGCTGGAGCGCTTGAGCATTCCCGCGCCGTTCTTCGACCTGGTGCGCACTTCATGGCTCGAAGGCCACCCGCACCTGTATGGGCGCATGGATTTCTCCTACAACGGCAGCGGCCCGGCCAAGCTGTTGGAACTCAACTACGACACGCCGACCAGCCTCTACGAAGCGGCGGCGTTCCAGTGGGGTTGGTTGGAGCAATGCATCGAGCGCGGCACGCTGCCGGCCCATGCCGACCAGTTCAACAGCATCGACACCAAGCTGCACCAGGCCTTCGCCCAGTTGCAGCTCACCCAGCCGTTTTATTTCGCCTCGATGAAAGACTCAATCGAAGACAAAGGCACCACGGACTACCTGCGCCTGATCGCGGAAAAAGTCGGCATCGAGTCGCGGCACATCGATATCGAGGACATCGGCCTCAACAGTGACGGGCGTTTCGTCGACCTGGAAGAGCGCTGGATTCCACACCTGTTCAAGCTGCATGCCTGGGAGTTCATCTTCCACGAGCCCTTTGGTGCGGCGATTGCCCAATGCGATACGCAGTTTTTCGAGCCGGCCTGGAAGTCGATCATCTCGAACAAAGGCATCCTGCCGCTGCTGTGGGAATTCAACAAAGGCCACCCGAACCTGCTCGCGGCTCACCTGGATACCGATACCAGCAAAGCCGTGCCCAAGGGCTGGGTGCGCAAGCCGTTCTTTTCCCGGGAAGGCGCCAACATCGAGCTGCAGACCGTTGATGGCTTGATTGTAAAAGAAGACGGCCCCTACACCGACGCGCCGTTCATCCTCCAGGAATTCGCGCCGCTGCCGAAGTTTGACGACAGCTACACCCTGATCGGCTCCTGGGTCATCGGCGACCAGGCGGCCGGCATTGGCGTGCGGGAAGACAACAGCCTGATCACCAAGGATTCCAGCCGGTTCCTGCCGCACCTGATCCTCGACTGACCGCCACAAGTCCCCCAGGAGCCGTGTGCTTCCCTGTGGGAGCAAGGCTTGCCCGCGACGAAGGCGACGCGGTCTTTCTGACTGACCGAGGCGGCTGCTTCGCGAGCAAGCTTTGCTCCCACAGGGACGGGTGAGTACTTGCCCCCAGGCTGTGCTCCCACAGGTTCAGGTGTTCACCGAAGACTTTGCTCAGGTCCACCAGTACCGCACCAGGTGGAAGAAGATCGGCGCGGCGAAGCAGACCGAGTCCAGGCGGTCGAGCATGCCGCCGTGGCCTTCGATCATGTGGCCCCAGTCCTTGACGCCGCGGTCGCGTTTGATCGCCGACATGACGATGCCACCGGCAAAGCCCAGCAGGTTGATCAGCAAGGCAATGAGGAACGACTGCCACGGATTGAACGGCGTGATCCACCACAGCGCGCCACCGATCAGCGAGGCCAGGAAAATACCGCCGACAAAACCCTCGACGGTTTTCGAGGGCGACAGGTTCGGCGCGATCTTGTGTTTGCCGAACAGCTTGCCGCACACGTACTGCAACACATCCGACAGCTGCACCACGATCACCAGGTAGGCGATCAGCAACAGGTTGCGGCCTTCGAAACCGGCGATGTCCAGGGTCAGCAGGGCGGGCACGAAGGAGATGCAGAACACCGCGATCATCAAGCCCCACTGGACCTTCGAAGCGCGCTCGAGGAAGTGTGTGCTATCGCCGCCCAGGGACGCCAGGATCGGCAGCAGCAGGAACACATACACCGGGATGAAGATCGAAAACAGCCCGTACCAGTCGTAGTAGATCAACAGGTATTGCAGCGGCAGCGCCAGGTAGAACGCCGCCACCAGGGCCGGGTAGTCACTGCGCCGGGTCGGTGTCAGGGTCAGGAACTCACGCAGGGCATAGAACGACACGGCGTAGAACAACAGGATGACCGCCGCGTTGCCGAGCCAGAACGCCACGCCGATCACCAGCACCATGATCCACCAGGCATTGATCCGGGCGTTGAGGTTATCGATCACCGAGTTCGGCGCGCCGCGGGTTTTCAGCCTGAGAATGAAACCGATCAACGAAGCCAGCACCAGGATGGCGCCGATCCCGCCAAACAACATCAGGGTATATCGATCCATGTCAGACGTGCTCCGGGGCCAGTGCCAGCAGCGCGGCGCGGCTGCGTTCAAGGAATTGCTCTTTGCTTTCGCCTTCTTCGATGCACAGCGGCGCGCCGAAACTGGTGGTGCACAACAGCGGCAGCGGCAGCACACGACCCTTGGGCATGACGCGGTTGAGGTTGGCGATCCACACCGGGATCACCTCGACCTCGGGGTGATTTTTCATCAAGTGATAGATCCCGCTCTTGAAGGGCAACAGGCCTTCCTCCGGATTGCGCGTGCCTTCCGGGAAGATGATCAGCGAGTCGCCGTTTTCCAGCGCATCGAGCATCGGCTGCAATGGGCTGTAGGAAGGATCCTTGCGCTCGCGGTCCACCAGCACGCCGTTGAACACCCGGTTGATGATGTAGCGACGCACCGGGCTGGTCTGCCAATAGTCGGCCCCCGCCACCGGGCGGGTGAGCTTGCGCAGCGCCGGCGGCAGCGAGGCCCAGAGCAATACGAAGTCACCGTGGCTGCTGTGGTTGGCGAAGTAGATCCGTTGCACCGGCGTCGGCGCGCAGCCGAGCCACAGGCTGCGAGCGCCCGTGACCATGCGGGCGGCGGAGGTGATGAGGTTGGCGACCACGGGTTCGAACATGAAGATTCCTTGTCCTGAGAAGTTCGGGTAGTGACGCAATCTTTAACAGCTGTGGCGAGGGAGCTTGCTCCCCCACCACAGAAGCCTATCTAGATACTTGAAGCCAACCAGGGACTGGCCAGGATGAAGCCCAGCACCAGGACGACTTGTACGGCCAATAAGCGTGACTGTCGACGCAGCAGCAACAACGCGCCGTGCCGGCGTTCGGTCCAGAGACGGCCGGCGCGTGCGGCCGGTTGCAGGCCCAGCGCGGTGAGGGCCTGATCCAAGGTATAGGTGCGTTCGGCCAGGGACTGGGTGCTGTCAGCCATGCGCTGGAACAGATCGGCGTCAAACGCCACGCGCAGCGCCCAGTATTTTTCCAGCACGCCGAGCACCAGTAGCGCCACACTCAACAGCAACAACCACGGATCGATGACGCCCACCAGCCACTGCCCCAACCCCAGCAGCGCCCCAAGCAGCGTCAGCCCGGTGGACAGCTGGTCCAGCGAATGACCCCGGCGCAACAGGCTCGCCACGGTGTGGAGCTCCATATCACTGATCATGGACATGCCCCTGTGCTGTGGATAATTGCTCCAGCGCCCGACGGTGCGCCGCCTGCAAAACGATACGCGGTCGGGCGCGCTGGATTTGCACGATCGCCGCATCAACGTTCGCCGCCCGGCCGCTGTGCAGCAGCCAGGCCACCACCGCCGTGGCGCTGCGCGAATAACCCAAGGCGCAGCAGACCAGCACCGGCCCGTGCTGGCGCAAGCTTTCGATAGCTTCTGCCGCGTTCAGGCATTGTTCGGCGGTCGGCGCCGTCAGGTCGAGCACCGGCAATGAGCGATAGGCGACGCCCGTGCTGTCCATGGACAGTTCCGCGCAGAGGTCGAGCACGCCGGTAAACGCACTGTCCTTCAATTCCATCGGCGTGGGGATTCGCCCCAGCCAGACGTTATCCGCCACCTGGTCGGGCTGCGGATGCTTGCGCGTCCAGCCGCGAGAATTGATCCACGCCGCCGCCAGATAAGGCGCCAGCAACCAGCGCGCTGCCGGACTCAAGCGCCCATCGGCACGCTTCTGGAAACCGTCGGCGCCGAACACCAGGTAATTCAGCGCCACCATGAGCACTGCGACCGCCGGCCAGATCAGCCAGAGCCATGCGCCGCCCAAGGCAAACGCCGGAATGAACAGCACCGCCGCGCCCAGCCCATAACGCCAGGCCAAGCGTCGGCGAGCAGGATCCGCCGCCAGACGCGCACTCAGCAGCGGACTGGGTCGATCCAGCGGCCACAACCAGACACACAGCCAACCGGCCAACGCGCCCGTGGGCAGGTCAATGAAGTGATGTTGATACGTGGTCAGCACCGACACGCCGATTAACGCGAACCAACCGTGCATCAGCCAACGCCAGACACCCTGCAAATGCCGCTGATAGCAGACCCAAAGGATGACCAGCAACGCAATGTGCAGCGACGGCGCCTGGTTGAACGGCTTGTCGAAACCCGCCAGCACCTCGAACAACCAACCGAACACGCCATCCATCTCTGGCCGGGGGAAGGTGAAGCGCAACGGCCAGAGCAGGAAGCAACTGACCGCAATCACCTGGGCCGTGAGCAGGCGCAAGGCGTGGCGCTTGAGTTCGTCACGGCTGCTGGGCAATAGCAAGGACAGGCCGTACAACAGGTCGATCGACCAGTAAGGCACGATGGTCCAGGCCATGAACGGCATGTGGGTTTCCCAGGCGAACACCAACGTGCCGACGTCGTCACGCTGGGAAGTGACCCAGGTGGCGAAGCCGTAGGTAGTGAAGAACAGCGGCGCCAACAACAGCAGCCACAGCACTGCCGGTTTCAGCAGTGCGGGTTCGCGGGCCGGAGCGATGACGGCGCTCATTACTGCACTCGCTGCGCCAGCGAAACGCTGAAAATGCCCCATTCATCGACCCGCAGGGTGATCTTGCGGAAGCCCGCCGCCTCAACCAATTGGTCCATTTCCGCCTGGGTACGTCGACGCATCACCCAGGCCTGGCCGGCGCGGTGGCTGGTGAGGGCGCGGGCGATCAGTTCCAGCTGCGGGTGCCACGGCTGGCCGGTGTAGACCAGGAAACCACCAGGCTCCACGGCTTCGGCCAGGCCCGCGAGGGAGCCGCCGACCAGTTGGTTGTCGGCGAACAGCTCGTACAGGCCCGACACCACGGCGAGGGTCGGCTTGGGTTCCAGCGCCGCCAGGTCCTGGCGGTCGAAGGCATCACCTTTGACGAATCGAGCGATATCGCCCAAGCCTTTTTCAACGATCAGCGCACTGCCATCGCGCACGTTGATGTCGCTGTAGTCGCGCAGCAGGATCGACTCGGGTAACGGGCTGACCCCTTGCAGGGCTTCGAGAATGTAGCGGCCATGGCCGGCGGCGATGTCGACGATGCGCACTTCGCGGTCTTGGGCGCGCAACTCGGCCATCGCCAGGCGCAGCAGCTCCTCGACGTTCAGCTTGCGCTGGCGAATGCCGCGCCAGCCGATGGAGTTCAGGTAGTTCTGGTCGATCATCTTGCCCAGCGCCGAGGTGCCGGTGGGGCGGTTGCGGTAGACGTAATCCAGGGTACTGCCGGAGTCGAACCCGGTGTCGAAACCCAGCTTCACCCCGGCCGACAACTTGCTGCCAAAGCGCATGCTGGCACGGGTCATGCGCCAGTAGAGGTCGCGTAGCGAGTTGTGGGGCAGCGGCGTGGCCAGGGTTTCGGCTTCGGCGCAGGTCGCGCCCAGGCGATCGGCGTCCAGCAGGGAAGGGCGGTCCAGCGGTCGGGCGAAGTTTTGCAGGATGAAGCGGCGCGCACTGGCAACGGCTGGCGCACGGTTCTTCTCGCCCAGGGTGTCGTGGAAAAAGCCCGGCAGGATGTGCTTTTCCTTGTGCAGGCTGCCCAGGCGCTCGAAGAATTGCTCCTGGGGTTTGCGGTGTACCACGAAGTCCGAGCCGGAGATCAACAACTGCGTCGGCACCTGAATCGCCTGGGCATCGGCCACCACGCGGTCGGCGGCTTCGTACAGGCCCAGCAGCACGTTCACCGAAATGGCCTTGGTGATCAACGGGTCGCTGTCGTAGGACGCCACCCGCTCCGGGTCATGGCTGAGGAATTTCGCCTTGACGTAGCTGTTGACGAAGAAATTGCCGCGGAACTTGCGCATCAGCGCCAGGCCTGGACGGGCGAACGGCACGTAGAGCTTGACCTTGAACGCCGGCGACGCCAGCACCAGCGAGCGAATGCGCGGCGCGTAGTCGTGGACCCAGGTGGACACGATCACCGCGCCGACGCTTTGTGCGACCACGGCGATGTTCGCTTCGTCGATTTGATGCGCCGTGCCGATGTGATCGCAGAACGTCTGCACGTCCCGCGCACTGGTGGCGAAGCTCGGGCTGTCGCCCCGTTCACCCGGCGACTGGCCATGGCCACGGGCGTCCCAGGCAAAGAAGTCGAACCCGGGCAGGTCCAGCTCATCCACCAGGTGCGCGATGCGCCCGGAGTGCTCATGGCCACGATGAAACAACAACACAGCCTGGCGGGGTTCACCCGCTGCCGCGTCGACAGCCGGCCAGTGTTGGTAGAACAGTTCCACGCCATCGTGGGTGGTGAATGTCCGGTGTTGGGCTTCGCGCATTGCAAGTTCCTTTATGCTGAGGGAGCGTTTTCCTTCACCTGGCCCAGGCCATGACGCACCCGATTGACCAAGGTATAAACCAGCAGGGCGGCAACCACCGCCATCACACCATTTATCCAGAGCGTCCCGAGCCAACCCAGGGCAATACCGGTCGCCAACACGCCAAACACGAAGGCCCGGTCACTCTTGCCCATCGGCCCGTCATACCGCCGCGAAGCCCCCACCATCGCCCCCAGCACACCGGCGTATTCGCTGAACAGCGCCAACAGCGTGACCAACAACACGAGCAGAAGACTGGTATCGGCAAACAAGGCAAAAGGCAGGATCAGGGCAACGTCGGCGATGATATCGCATAGCTCATTGAGGTAGGCGCCCAGATGGGATTGTTGGCCAAATTCCCGCGCCAGCATGCCATCCACCGCATTCAACGCCATGCGCAGGAACATCCAGACCGGAACCAGGACGAAAATCCACGGATGGCTGGCGAACCAGGCAATGACCGCCCCCACCAACACCGAGACGATACCCGCGAGCAGGGTGACCTGGTTGGCGGTGACCCCGTTGTTGTAGAGGCGTTGAACCATGGGGCGCAGTAGGTTTTGAAAGGCAGGCTTGAGTTGGTAGATGGAGGGCATCGGGGGAAGATCTCGGCCGGTTGCGGGGCTGGGCTTATACAGATGCGAGATTACGATAGGTTGAGGGGTTGCTGGCGGGTATTTCTCGAGAATGAGCGCGGGTAGGCATCTATTCGCGCATTTATTTGCGCAAGACACTCCGGAAAATTGAAAAAAAACACAGACCCGTGGCGAGGGAGCTTGCCCCCGCTGGGGTGCGGTAGGAGCTGCCGAAGGCTGCGATCTTTTGATCTGATCTTTCGCTTGATACTCAATTGGTTTTGGAAAGATCGCAGCCTCGTTTCACTCGGCAGCTCCTACGGCGCAGCCGAGCGGGAGCAAGCTCCCTCGCCACAATGGTTCATACAACCTTAAGTTAACCAGCGCCTGTGAGAACAGCAGTTCACGTATTCCCGACCCCACCACAATCCCCCTGTGGGAGCGAGCTTGCTCGCGATGGCGGCACATCAAACAAATGACCTTCAGCCTGCTGACCATCTGCATGCTCATGTCGTGGCATCTATAGTCATCGGCGGGGTTCGCACGCCAAGCGTTTGAATTTAGCGAATCGCCCTACATCCATCCCCTCTTTCCCTGACTTATTTCCCTCGCCATCGCAGGCAGAGTCTCGCGCCCACTCCTACGCCGCGAGCTGCCTGCATGCCTGACTACGACAAAATCCTTGCCCAGGGCAACGTCATTGGTTCGCTGGTGATGGCGGCCATGGACCCCGAGCAGCCGGATGTCGAAGCGGTTTTCCAGGACTTTCGAACCTGCCTGAACGACTACGACGCCTGGGCTGAAAGCTTTTGGGCCGGCTGGGCGCTGGATCTTGAGCAAGTGTTCAAGGTCGGCAACGAGGTGTCCCTGGCGGCGCCGAAGAACCTGGACAAACCCGTCAGTGCCGCCGTGGTGGCTTGCCCGGCGGAAGGGCCACTGACGCTGGTGCACATGTTCCAGGCGGCGCGTTTCGTGCCGATTGGCGACACACCGGTGATGCTGGAGCCGGTCATCGATGGCACGCCGGGGAAGGAAACTTTCGGCGAGCCGACCCATCGCGTGATCGGCCCCAGCGGCATCCTGGAAGTGCCTGAGTGTTGGCGAGGCCAGCGTTATCGCATCACCTTTTTCCCCCATGTCACGGCCGATCACGTCAAGGCGTTGTATGCGTCTTACCAAGGCGTGATCGACGAACTTGAGGGCTGGCTGAAAGCGGAGTGGGAGCAGTTTCAGCCGCTGTGGGCAGAGTTTTCCGACGCCGGGTTTCTTCAACGCTACGACGTGTTGCAGCAGGCTGATTGGCGCGGTTTCAAAAACGCCCTGCATCAACTCTGGGACGACGTTAAGCAGGTTTTCGGGCTGCTGGCCGATCTGCAGGCCAACAGCGAAAAACTGTTGGAGTACCTGACTCAAGCCGAGCTTGAACAGCTACTGAAGGCATCCTCCGAGGCAATTGCCAAAGGGTTGATGGTGTTGAGCGACGAGCCGTTGCTCTTCGTTCACGTGGCTGCGTTCACCAGTTGGCTGCGGATGTTGCCGCCTCAGTACGCGGCCGAAGTCGTCGGAGAACTGCGCGCCTCGGTACTGATCAATTTCCTGCTGATGCGTTTGACCGGGGGGCTGGGTCTGCGCATGAGCGGTAACGTATTGGGCCGGGTCCGCTCGGAGCGGGCCCGGGAATGGTTGCTGGCATCGAGCCTGAGACTGGGCCAACTCACCCCCGACCGGCTCAATCAACATGCCGATGTGCTCAAACCGTTGGTGGTCAGTCAACGCGCACCTTTAAAACCGACGCCTGTCGGACCCTTGCACATCACCCCGGAACACTCTGCGCCATTGTCTGTGAGCAACCCGGCCGCCGTGGCGCGGGAAAAATCCCAGCCGTCTACACGCCTGAGCGAACACGAACCCCACGACGACGTCCCGGCCCAATCGAAAAACCCCAACGGCGACAGCGCCGACACCGCGGCCCAGACCCAGACCAGCGGCTGCCCGGTGTCGATGGTCACCGGCGAAGAACTGCTGACCCTGGACGATGGCACCCTCGACGGCCGCTTGCCGTTCGTCTTCACCCGGCTGTACCGCACCAGCGCCGTCGCCCTGGATGTCGGCCTCGGGCGCGGCTGGAGCCATGCCCTGGCCCATCGCCTGGAGCTCGACGGCGAGCAGATCACCTGGGTCGACCAGGAAAACCGTCGCACGATCTTTCCGTTGCCCACCACCCAGCGTCCGGCGATCCACAACAGCCTGGCCCGGGCGGCGATCTACCTGGGGGCCGCGCCGGACGAACTGATCATCGCCCAGCCCGGGGAAAACGCCCAGTTCCTGCACTTTCGCGACGGCCACCTGATCGCCCTCAGTGACCGCTACGACAACCGCCTGACCGTCCAGCGCAACATCCACGGCGACATCAGCCGCCTGGACAACGGCGCCGGGCGCTCCCTGCGCCTGCGTTACGAACAGCGCCACCTGGTCGCCGTCGACTACCAGAGCTTCCACCCGGCCCTCACCCTCGACGACGCCTGGCGAACCGAGCAGACGCTGGTCTCCTACCGCTACGACGGACGTTTCCGACTGATCGAAGCGACCAATGCCGCCGGTGAAAGCGAACGCTACGACTACGACGACCAGCACGTCATCCTCCAGCGGCAACTGGCCGGCGGGGCGAGTTTCTACTGGGAATGGCAAGGCGTCGGGCCGGCGTCCCGCTGCGTACGGCATTGGGCCTCGTTCGCGCAGATGGACAGCCGCTACACCTGGGGCGAGGACGGCCGTGTCACGGTCCGGCACCTGGATGGCAGTCAGGAAGTGTATGTCCACGACGACCGGGCGCGGTTGGTGCGCAAGGTCGAGCCCGACGGCGGCGAGCACCTCAAGGCCTACGACGAACAGGGCCGGTTGATCGCCGAACAGGACCCGCTGGGGGCGGTCAGCGAATACCGCTACGACGACGTCGGACGGCTGCTGGCGCTGATTCCGCCGGACGAAGCGCCGACTTCCTACGAATACCGCAACGGCTTCCTGCACGCCCGGTCCCGTGGCAAGGCCGTGTGGACCTATCGCCGCAATGCCCGGGGCGATGTGATCGCGAGCATCGATCCCGACGGCCAGCGCACGGAATATGCCTACGACGCCCATGGGCAACTGCTGGCCAGGTATGACCCGGACGGTGGCGAACATCGTTTCACCTGGAGTCGTCTGGGCCAACTGACCGAAGAGGTCCTGCCCGACGGCGGTCGTCGGTGTTTTGCCTACGACGCCCTGGGACGTTTACTCAGTCGCCGGGACGAACACGGCGCCCTCACGCACTACCAATGGGACGCCGTCGGCCGCCTGCTGCAAGTCACCCTGCCCACCGGCGCCACCCGGGCCTGGAGCTACAACGCCTACGGCAAGGTCATCGCCGAGCGCGACGAGCAGGGCCGAACCACCCGCTACGAATACGCCGACGACCTGCACCTGGTCAGCCGCCGCCTGAACCCCGACGGCAGCGAGCTGAAGTACCGCTACGACTCGGCGCGGCTGTTGCTGACCGAGATCGAAAACGAATCCGGTGAACGCTATCAGCTGGACTACACGGCCAACGGCTTGATCCGACAGCAAGTCGGCTTCGACGGCCAACGCACCGCCTACGCCTACGACCTCAACGGCCACCTGCTGGAGAAAACCTCGCACGGCGAGGACGGTTCGCAACGGCTCACCCGCTACCAGCGTGACGCGGCCGGGCGGCTGCGGATCAAGACCTTGCCCGACGGCCAGGCCATCGAATACCGCTACGACGAGCTGGGCCGTCTGATCCTGGTCGACGATGGCAGCGATCAGCCGCTGGCCTTTGAATACGATGCCCAGGATCGGTTGGTCACGGACCACCAGGGCTGGGGCACCCTGCGCTATCGCTATGATGCCTGCGGGCGCCTCAACCACCTGCGCCTGCCGGACGACAGCCAGCTCGACTACCACCACGCCCCCGGTGGCGCGCTGACCGCCATCGACCTCAACGGCGCACGCCTGACCGAACACCGCGTTGACGGCGGCCGCGAACGGCAACGCCAGCAGGGGCTGCTGCGCAGTGATTACACGTACGACGAACAGGGCCGCCTCAAGGCCCAGACCGTGTGGCAGAACCCCCAGCAGCAACTGTTCTGGCGCGACTATGCCTACAGCCCCCGGGGCAACCTCCAGAGCCTTTCCGACCACCGAAACCGCCGCCGCTACCAGTACGACCCGCTGGATCGCCTGACCCGCATCGACTTTTCCCACAGCGAACCGCCGGAACACTTCAGCCACGACCCGGCCGGCAACCTGCTGATGCAGGACCGCCCTGGGCCGACCACCCTCAAGGGCAACCGCCTGCTGAGGGAGGGCGACCGCCACTACGACTACGATGCCTTCGGCAACCTGATCCGCGAACGCCGCGGCCAGGCCCTGGTCAGCGCCTACCGCTACGACAGCCAACACCGCCTGATCGGCGTCACCACGGCCGACGGCCGCGAAACGTCCTACCGCTACGACGCCTTCGGCCGACGCATCAGCAAGACCGTGGACGGCCTGACCACGGAATTTTTCTGGCAGGGCGACCAGGTCGTCGCCGAAAACAGCCCGCACCACCACCGCAGCTACGTCTACGAACCGGGCACCTTCCGCCCACTGGCCCTGCTCGACGGCGAAGGCCCCGACACCCGCCCGTTCTACTACCACCTCGACCACCTGGGCACGCCCCAGGAACTGACCAACCCCACCGGCCAGATCGTCTGGTCGGCGCGCTACAACGGCTACGGCAAACTCACCGAGCTCACCCACGGCAGCGGCGAACAACTGGAACAACCGCTGCGCTTCCAGGGCCAATACTTCGACCCGGAAAGCGGCCTGCACTACAACCGGCACCGCTACTACAATCCCGAGACCGGCCGCTATTTGACGCCTGATCCGAGCAAGTTGGCGGGTGGGCTCAATGGGTATCGGTACACCCTGAACCCGACGGGGTGGGTGGATCCGTTGGGGTTGGCGTGCAAATGCCCTGGTGATATCGAGGCTGATGGGCCGTTCAGCGAGATTGTGCCGGGGGGAGGGTTGGCTGCGCATGAGGCTCGAGGAGGACATTTGATTGAAAAACATATTGGTAGAACAGATGCACAGCTAGCCCAAAGGCTAGAGGCGGAGCCACATATCCCAGCGGCCTCCACGTTCCCTGATCGACCTACTGCTGAGTTGACGGCAGCAAGGGCATTGGCGGCGAATGAAAAGAGAATTGAAAAATTCTTAGCTAGTAAGAAAGATAAGACGACTATTAATCATACTTTCACCCATCCCGTGGGGACCAGTTTGCTAAATGGCCGTACCGACTATCTGCCGGCATCAAAAGTTTTATTAGTTTTGAAAAAAGACGAACGAAGACCCTTGGGGTACTTTTTGCTAACAGGATTCCCGGAAGTATGAGTACAGAATTTCCTGAATTACATGATTTCTTTGGGGCTTATTTTCACCAGGATTGGCCTGATGAACATGGAACGGCTGAGGAAGTCCTCGACGCCTTCCTGACAGAGTCTGATGTTGATGATTTGAGGGCTATTCAACAAGAACTCAACGACCTAATTGAACGGAAGAAAGATGAGTCGGAATTGAGGGCGTATTTATTGAGGGAGCTGAGTTGTTATTACGGTTACTGGATAGCATGGGACACGGGCGAGGCATGGTTACGTCATATTGCCCGTAGGCTGAGTTCTAGAGTTGATCGCTGAAACTGAAGTCTTCGATCTCTTGTTCATGAAAGTTGAAGCCCCAATGTGGGAGCGAGCTTGCTCGCGATAGCGGAGTATCAGTCACCCTCAATGGCAACTGACCCACCGTCATCGCGAGCAAGCTCGCTCCCACAGGTTCATCGGTGATTCGCCGGTCGCTACTCGCCTGCAGCCATTAAAAAAACCACCCCTTTGGCACCGATAACATCGTTTCTCGGCCCCGCGGCTTTTCCCTATATTGGCTCTCAGATCCGGTGGATGGCTCAACGTCCACCCCCTCAGTGTGAGTAGCCTCAATGAACAATAAACCTGACAGCACAGGGCTTGATAACGCTGGCGCGGGAACCCGGGCGGTCTGGGGTGGGGAGCAAGTCAGGCACCCCTACAACGCCACGCAAACCCCCATCGTGGCCAGCGCCGCGTACGGTTACGACGACATCGACGTCTGGTACGACGTCGCCTTGGGCAAGGCCCCCGGTTTTATCTACAGCCGCATGAGCAACCCCACCGTCGAGACCCTCGAAGCCAAGATTCGCGAGTTGGAAATGGCCGAGTCCGCGGTGGCCTTCAGCAGCGGCATGGCGGCGATCAGCAGCGTGCTCTACACCTTCCTGGCCCATGGCGATCGCGTGGTGTCGACCAAGGACAGTTACGGCGGCACCAACAAGATCTTCGAAGAATTCCTGCCGCGTACCGGCGTGGCGGTGACCCTGTGCGAGACCTTCGATCACGACGACATCGAGCGTGAAATCGCCAAGGGCTGCCAGGTGCTGTACCTGGAAACTCCCACCAACCCGACCCTGAAAATCCTCGACATCCCGCGCCTGGTGGCGGCGGCCAAGCGTGTCGGCGCGGTGGTGGTGGCGGATAACACCTTTGCTACGCCACTGAACCAGAGCCCGCTGGCCTTGGGGGTGGATGTGGTGATCCACAGCGCGACCAAGTTTCTCAGCGGCCATGGTGACGTGCTCGGTGGCCTGGTGTGCGGCCGCGAAGCATTGATGGCCAAGGTGCGTCATTACCGGGAAATCAACGGCGCGAGCCTCGACCCATTTTCGGCCTACCTGATCATCCGTGGCATGAAGACCCTGGCGCTGCGCATGCGCCAGCAGCAACACAGCGCCCGGGCCCTGGCCGAATTCCTCTGCACCGAACCCCTGGTGGAGTCGGTGAATTACCCCGGCCTGCCCAGCCATCCGAACCACGCCGTGGCCTGCGCGCAAATGTCTGGCTTCGGCGCCATCGTCAGTTTTGTCCTGGCCGGTGGCATGGACACCGTCAAGCTACTCCTGCCGCGCCTGCGCTTCGCCCATTGCGCGGGCAACCTGGGCGCGGTGGAAACCATCTACGGTCCGGCCCGCACCACCAGTCATGTCGAGAACACCTTGGAAGAACGCCAGGCCCTGGGTATTTCCGAAGGGCTGGTGCGGGTTTCGGTGGGTATCGAAGACACAGACGATTTATTGGACGACCTCAAACAGGCCTTCGCCTTTGTCAAAAAAACACTTGATCCGCAACTCAATGAAGTCCTCACCGAGACAGTGACCTGAAGTGTGAATGTTGATACTCCGCGACAAGGCTGTCAGCGGGGCGTTCATGAATAGGAATAATAATAAAAGCTCAGTGGCGCTTGTCTTACTCGCGCAGAGGTAGAGGCGCGCCCTGACATTTCATGAGAAACAACCATGTCCATAACAGAACAACAAACTAATACGCGGACCGGCTTCAAGCAGGAAATGCAGACGCGCCATATCGTCATGTTGGCACTAGGCGGCGTCATTGGTACCGGGCTGTTTCTCACGTCCGGCTACACCGTCAATCAGGCCGGCCCCATGGGCGCGGTGATCGCCTACATCATCGGCGCGCTGATGGTCTACATGGTGATGATGTGCCTGGGGGAACTGGCGGTGCAGATGCCCGAAACCGGCTCGTTCAGCACCTACGCCACGCGTTTCCTCGGGCCCGGCACCGGTTACACCGTGGCCTGGCTGTATTGGCTGACGTGGACGGTGGCCATCGGTTCCGAGTTCACCGCTGCCGGTATCCTGATGTCCCGATGGTTTCCCGACACGCCGGTGTGGATTTGGAGCGCGCTGTTCGCCGGCGTGGTGTTCCTCACCAACGTGGTCTCGGTGCGTTTGTTCGCCGAGACCGAGTTCTGGTTGTCGTTGATCAAAGTACTGACCGTGGTGGTGTTCCTGCTGATCGGCGGTGGTGCGATTCTCGGCCTGTTGAACATCGATCAGGCCCATAGCATTGGCTTGAGCAACTTCACCCGCGAAGGACTTTTTCCTACCGGCTTCATGCCCATTGCGATGACGCTGCTGGCGGTGTCCTTCGCGTTCTCCGGCACTGAATTGATCGGCATCGCCGCCGGGGAAACCAAGGACCCGCAACGCAATGTGCCGCGGGCCATTCGCACCACCGTGCTGCGCCTGGCGGTGTTTTTCGTCGGGACCATTTTTGTCCTGGCGACCTTGCTGCCCCGCGAGCAAGCCGGCCTGGTGGAGAGCCCCTTCGTCACGGTGTTCACCTACATCGGCATTCCGTACTCCGCCGACATCATGAACTTCGTGATCATCAGCGCCCTGTTGTCGGCGGCTAACTCTGGGTTGTACGCCGCCTCGCGGATGCTCTGGACCCTCAGCGACCAAGGCCACCTGCCCAAGCAATTCTCGGCCCTGACCCGCATGGGCACGCCGCTCAACGCGATCATCGTCAGCATGGCCGGCGGCGCCGCCTCGTTGCTCAGCAGCGTGTTCGCCGCCGACACCATCTACCTGGCGCTGGTGTCGATCTCCGGCCTGGCCGTGGTGGTGGTGTGGATGAGCATCGCCGCGAGCCAGATCGCGTTCCGTCGCCACTATGTGGCCAACGGCGGCGATATTCGCGACCTCAAGTTCCGCGTTCGCGGTTATCCGTGGGTGCCGCTGGGGGCGCTGGTGTGCTGCAGCCTGGCGTGTGTCGGGATCGCCTTCGACCCTGAACAGCGGGTGGCGCTGTACTTCGGCTTGCCGTTCATCGCCTGGTGTTACTTCGTGTATTACATTACCCGCAAAAGCCGCGAGCGACGCTTGTCGGTTGCCCTCGTGGCACAACCGTCCGACGCGTTCTAAGCCGCGTCGACGGGGCGGGCAAACGTGCCCGGTGCGTGGGGGTCAACGAGGTCCAGATCATGAAGCAAAAAACGTTGCCCCCGTTGAATTGGCTGCGGGCATTCGAAGTGTCGGCCCGCTGCCTGAACTTCACCCACGCCGCCGACGAATTGTTTTTGACCCAGGGCGCGGTCAGCCAGCAGATCCGCCAATTGGAAAACCATCTGGGGGTGGCGCTGTTCAAGCGCTTGCCCCGGGGGCTGGGCCTGACCGAGGAAGGCCAGGCGTACCTGCCGGTGGTGCAGGACGCGATCACGCGACTGGCGGTGGGCACCAACGAGATCTTTGGCCAGCACAAGCGCCGGCCGATCAAGGTGCGCGGCAGCCTGGCGTTTTTCGTGCACTGGCTGGCGCCGAAACTGGTGGATTTTCGCCAGGCTCATCCTCACGTCGACATCCGCTACATCAGCAACATCTGGGTCAAGGAACTGGACGGCGAAGACGACATGGAAATCCGCTGGGGCCACGGGCAATGGCCCGGCCTGGTGTCCCAGCGCCTGACCTGGGACACCTTGTTCCCGGTGTGCTCGCCGGCCTTGATGGCGACGCTGAAGGTGCCGGCGGACGTGGCGAAGCATTCGTTGTTGCACGTGCTGGGCTACGAAGAAGGGTGGGGGTACTGGCTGAAAATGGTCGGTGTCGACAGCGTCGATTCCTCGACCGGCATGCAATTCGACACACTGGTCTGCACCTTGCGCATGGCCGAACTGGGGCAGGGCATCGCCCTGGCGCGGTCGTCGATGGTCAGTGAGTTGCTGGACGACGGGCGCCTGGTCGAACCCTTCGCCCAGCGCATCGAAGCCAGCGAATCGTTTTACCTGGTGCGCAGTTCCGGGGCCGAGCAACACCCCGACGCGGCGCGGTTTTCCACCTGGCTGGTGGAGCAGGCGCATCGTTTCAAGTGAGCCGTTTCAAGTGAATATCCGGAGTTGACCATGCGCTATGTGAGTACCCGAAATTCCGCCGTGCAGGTCGATTTCGAAAAAGTTGTGCTGTCGGCCATCGCCGAGGATGGCGGCCTGTTCGTCCCTGTCGAGCTGCCGCAGTTCGAACCCCAGGACATCGCTAACTGGTCCACATTGGCCTACGACGAACTGGCCTATCGAGTGATGCGCCCGTTCGTGGGCGAAGCGATTCCCGAGGCCGACTTCAAGCGGGTGCTCAAGGAAGCGGGCAGCCAGTTCAGCCATCGGTCCCTGGCGCCGTTGCATCAGGTGGATCGCAACGAGTGGGTCCTGGAATTGTTCCATGGGCCGACCCGTTCCTCGAAGGATTTTGCCGCGCAATTGCAAGCGCGACTGGTGCAGTACTTTTTGCGCAAACGCGGGCGTCGCGCTGTGGTGATCGGCGTCACCAACGGCGACACCGGCCTGGCCGCCATCGAGGCCTTCAAGCACTGCGACGAGACCGATGTGGTGGTGATTTATCCCGAGGCCGGTGTGCCGCAAGACCAGCTTCAAGACCTGCAAGCGACGGCGCATCCGCGGGTTCATCAAGTGGCCGTCGATGGCAGTTTCGATGAATGCCAGACCCTGGTCACCCAACTGTTCCGACAGCACGAGGCGATCAGTTTCAATTCCAGCAACTGGGTCAGCGTCATGGCGCAGTTGGTGTTTTATTTCCACGCGGTGCTGCAGTTGGGCGGCGGCCAGCGACCCATTGGCTTCAGCGTGCCGGCGGCGAGTTTTGCCGAGGTCTATGCCGGCTACATCGCGCAGAAGATGGGCTTGCCGATCACGCAGATGATCGTCGCCACCAACCAGAATGACGCACTGCATCAGTTCTTTTTGAAGAACCACTACTCGCGGTTGCGCGCCAGCAAGACCCTGTCGCCGGCCATGGATTTGTCGATCTTTTCCAACCTGGAACGGTTTCTCTGGGAGCTCTATGGGCACGATGGTCAAGCGGTGAGCGCGCTGATGCACACCTTCGAAACCCGTGGCGAGATGACCATCGCCAACGAGTTCTGGCTACAGGCGCGGATGATCATCGACTCGTACGCGGTCAGCGATGAACAGACGCTGGAGGAAATCACCTCGCTGTACCGCGACACCGGCTACGTCATCGACCCCCACACCGCCACCGGCGTGCTCGCGGCGCGCTTGTACCGCCGCAGCCTGGTGGCGCCGATGGTGACCTTGGGCGAGATCTCACCGGCCAAATCGGCGCAGTTGCTCGGCGACTTGGGCATCAGCATTGCGGCGCAACAGCGTCCAGTTTCCGAACATGGCCCGGCGCAGATTCATCGCATCCAGCCGGACGACCTCGGTGCCCTCCATCAACTGCTCGGCGCCCTATAACCGGAGGCCCCATGAAGCGAATCCTCGATCCCCTCGATGAACGCATCATCGCCGAACTGCGCCTCAACGCCCGCGCCGCCCACGCCGAGCTGGCGGCCAAGGTCAACCTCTCGCGCAACGCCGTACGCCAACGCATCGAACGCCTCGAACGCGACGGCGCGATCCAGGGCTATACGGTGCGCACCGGGGAGGGCGCGCAAGCGTCGTCGAACATCAACGCCGTGATCTTCGTCTACCGCTACGACCGCATGCGCGGCGCCGAGGTGTTGCAAGCGTTGCAGGCCATGCCGGAAGTGCTGCAGTGCGATGTGATGAGTGGCGAGTTTGACTTGATGCTGCGGGTGGGTGCGGCGAACCCGGAGCGGGTGCATAAAGTGTGGAAAGAGATCTCCGCGCTGCCGGGGGTAGAGAACACCGTGACGTCGTTTGTGTTGTCGTCGGTGGTCTAATGCCGCAGACGCCCAGCCACCACAATCTCCGTGGCGAGGGAGCTTGCTCCCGCTGGGCTGCGAAGCAGCCCCAACCAGGCTGACCACAATCCACCAGGCCCACCGCGCAGGCCAATTCCAGGGGGCGCTGCGCAGCCCAACGGGAGCAAGCTCCCTCGCCACAAGAGCGGTCGGCGGTGTGTCAGCCAAGCAGTTGCATGCCTCAACACCAATGGACCAAACACTGAAAAAACCTGTGGGAGCGAGCTTGCTCGCGATAGCGGTACACCAGCCACCACTGATGTACCTGACCTGGCCCCATCGCGAGCAAGCTCGCTCCCACAGAGGAATGGGCCCAACCACTACCGTGGCGAGGGAGCAAGCTTCCTCGCCACAAGAGCGGCCGGCGGTGCGTCGGCCAAGCAGTTGCATGCCCCAACACCAATAGACCAAACACTGAAAAAAACTGTGGGAGCGAGCTTGCTCGCGATAGCGGTACACCAGCCACCACTGATGTACCTGACCTGGCCCCATCGCGAGCAAGCTCGCTCCCACAGGGGGAATGGGCCCA
>NZ_FPJC01000023.1:0-91817 GCF_900119265.1 Pseudomonas sp. NFACC04-2 | reverse complement strand
TGCGCTTTCTGATTGGACAGAGCTAACTGCTCTTCAAGCTCTTTGATGCGTTGCTCTGGCGTTAATGGTCGGTTTTTGTCGGGCATAGACCCCATCCTCGGCGAGCCAATGTATCTGCCTGGGCTCCAATCCTGCCGACCGTGCTTGCGTAACCATGTCAGAACGGTAGTTTTGCCTTGAATCCCGTAGCGCTCCTGAGCCTCTTTATAACTCAGCTCGCCTTTTTCGACCTGATCGACGACCGACAATTTAAAGGTCAGCGTGTAGTCGCGCTGACTACGCCTTTTTGCTGATTCCATTACGTCCTCCTGAAAAACAGATCAGAAGGTGTAAACCTTATTCAGGACGGGACACCCCCACCCAGTACGGGCCTCCCCGTCTTGGGGCAGGCCTTTTTTATTTTGGAGGCCTTAATGAAAATTCGACTGGCAATGTATAAAGCCCTGAAGGCGATCAACGTGCCTGAGCAGCAAATCGAAACAGTTATCCAAGCCTTGGACTCTGATACGCGTTTCTCTTCTGCAGTTAAGTCCGATCCCGACATAGCACCATTTCGGGCAGAGCTATCTCGGTTTGAGGTGAGTCTCATTGTAAATATCGGCGTGATGCTCTCCCTCGTGGTGGCGATTCTCTTCGCTGGGATTGCGTTTATCCGCTGACAAGCTCTTTCTTCAGCAACACCGCGAGCCACCTGTTCTAGGACAGGTGGTTTTTTATTTTCTTATCTACAGTCCCCCGTTCGCGCAGGCGGTGTCTGCTAGGTCGCCACGCCTAGCCAGTTGCTTACACACGACTAAAGGCAGCTATGGGCCATAAGGAGCCCGTCGCATCTGTCTGGGAACTCAGGTGCGCTGCAGTGTTGTACGTTGCTGACCTGTCGACAGGCCCTATCACATGTCGAAAAGGTCGCCCTCTTTTATTCCGAGCCAGATCTCCAGATGGTTATGCAAAGTTCTCAAGGGCAACTCATGCTCCGGGAAGTCGGTGAGGTTGATCGCGTCGCACCTAGCCTTGGCTATTTCGATGCCTATGAAGTCTTCAATCGTTCCTCTGTTGAAGTAGTTTTGTACAGTGGAGACTCGATCACCCCAGGAATGGCTTGTGCCAGTGCTCATCATGCTCGTGGCCATGTTTGCAAAGCCATCGTCAGTTCTGATCGCGTCCAGCATCCAGGTACGAGGCTCATTGAAGGACCCCGCGTAATCTTTCCATCTGTAAAGTAAAGACACGAGATCCGGCTCGGCAATCAACACGTGACCGTCCGCAGCGCGTTCTCTTATCAACTGCAACCAAACGGCCTTCATCGCCTCGACGGTCTCGAGATCGAGTACAGGATCAAAGGTATCTGCCTTACCCTCTCTCTGATCAGTTGGATCATTCAGATGAATAAGGATCGCAGCTACAGATAGGGCTTTGGTTTGGCTGAGCGCTTCGAGCGTTAGTCCATTCCGTAACTCTGCCGGGATTCGTTTTAGGAACCAAGATGTAGCTCGCCATGCAGAAATCCATGGAGAGTTGAAGGAGGCTCCACGCAGGCCAACGAGCTTCTGAGCAATACTGAACATTCCTGGCAATAGCACGGCCGCGCTCTGTACAGGAAGGCGATCAACGGACTCGTCAAATCTCGCAACGAGCGAGGGGAGTAAGCCATCTGATTCGACTTTTGCGATCATCTCAGCCAGCCCGTCATGTGTTGCCGTCGCGTCTAGGAACTCTACGAAGCGACGTTCGGAAATTTCGCCGATCGACGTCTGAAGCTCAAAGTAGCGAGGGAAATAGCGCGCAGAACAAACCCGTTTTGCCGACAACCACTTGAGATGAAATCCATCGCCATAGTGCATGTTACCAAATGCCCACTCCAGCGGCGGGAACAGCTCGATGACCGTGTCTCGGGCGATGGCACGTCGTGCCTCTGGTACGACCTCGAGAAGTCGCTCTGCTGCGGCTTTTTCAGCATCCCGTCTACCGTCATCTCGGAAACGTCCTTCTTGGAGAACCAATGCTCTTTCTCTAAACAGGGCTTCATGTAGGTCCGACTCGAATACTCGTATAGCTTCCAGAACCAAGAAATCCACAATATTTACTTCGAAGACGTCCCCGGACGCTTGCAGTGGCAAATGCACCACGATGGACGAGATCAGTCGGCGCGCATCTCGCATGTTGCGTAGTCGAGGTTGAATACACCCAATCAAGGCATTACCCCAGCGCGTATGTGAAAATCCATTCGCCTCGATCGCGTAGCGGTCTACCAACTGGGACAGTTCCTCCAAAAAAATGCGATGTACAACCGACACCGGTACGGCAGGCAGGTCGAAATTGGCTTGCACGATTTTTTCAAGGAAGGCTCGACCATCGCCGTCGGCGACTGGATCGAGCGCTCGTTCTACTATGCTGGGCTGAAATAGCAGGACGAAGACGATATTGGGCAAATTAGCGTTCGCCTTCACTTGCCGGAGTAGAACCCGAATTTGTTCGGGTTCGAGTCTATCAATGTCATCAACGAAAACAATTAGCGGTCGATCGAGTTCGCGGAGACGGGCGTCCAGTGCTTCACGTACCTTATCGATCGACTCCCCGCTTTGGTCTTTTCCCAGATGCAACAGCATGCGCCCAAGAATAGAAGTTCCGACAGAAATAGCGGCGAGGGCGGCCGCGACTTTCGCAGCGGTCGGAAGATCGAAGCCTATGGCTGAGGCGACGAAAAGCACCGAGGTGCTAGTCAGCGCTGACGAAATGGCGTTGTTCGAGCTGCTCGCCTTTTTAAGCGGTGCGCCCATTCCCGTCAGAATCGCCCCGTATCGTCGCAGTGCTTCAGCACGAGCACGTGCTGCCTTTGAGTGTTCGCCCCCTAGTCGATCAGCTATTTGACCGAAAAGCGCACGAGAAATCGCACTACTGTCTCCCCACTGCCAGGGATTGAAGTCAAGCCAGTTTGTATTGTCGCATCTAGCTTCAAGTCGTTCAGTAATAAGGTTCTTTAGGGATGATTTTCCAAAGCCCCATCCGCCGCGGATTGCAAATACTCTACCTTCGCGCGGACTGAGCTCGGATAGAACGCCGGCTATACGATCCGCAAAGTCAGCTCTCCTCAGGCGATCCTCTGACCTCTTGCGAATGGGCGCCTCCGATCCTATTTCGCCCATCGGTGGATTGGCCGGAGCGACATCGTTTTTGAGCTTAGCTCGGCGGTGGGCCCACAATGCCGACAGGCGGGCCAATAATCCGGTCATAGCGATCAAACTTCCGTGTGGCGCAGTGCGCGTTGAGTAGTAAGGCAGTTCATAGCATGTTCCAGCCAAGCCCCGACTCCACAAAAAGATGAAGCTGTTGGCTCCACTAAGGCATGGTTACTGGGGGGCTCAGCCCAACATCGACATCCCTGTATCAGCTTGAGGCCTGCATGCTGCTATTCAGAGGGATAGGGAGTCAACCCGGTGCTCGCTATTGGCCGATTTCTGCCTGTCGCGAAGGGCTGAAAACGGCCGATTCTGTTGAAAAAGTCGGCCATGGTTTCCGCAGCAGAAAAGCATGCGTCTGAGATTGAAATCTTTACTTCCGAGAGCGGTTGCCGGACGCAGATTTCACGTAACAGCGTCCTAAAAAGGCGTTTTCACCGATCGCTCTCATGGCCTTTTCAGAAAACCGACTTTTTCAACACAATCGGCCAAAAGCGGACGTTTCGAGTAGGGGATCAATTTAACCAAACGACTGTCGGCGTTTGTCAGAAGCCCGGCTTCGGCCCTATCCTAGCCGCAAGATCAGGACAAGCAGAGCATGCGCATGGAAGATAGAGAGCAGCTGTACTTACTGCTGGCCCAAAAAGACTGGGAAGCGATTGGTAAAAGCATCTACAAGCACAAGAAGGCTAGGACGCAAGATCCCTTCTTGACGCAGGTCACTGCGTTCTTTGAGGCTGAGTTCTTTACCTTCGCAGAGCCTTTGTCGGCTGGCGAGCGCGCAAAGCAGTTTGAGTTCACCAACTTGATCATCGAGCTAGGTCAACACGGCTTTAGCCAAAATTTCGTAGATCGATTTGTGGATGAGCGTTTGAAGCTGATGCAGGAAACCAAGCACTCTGCACTCCTCAGCTACGCGCAGTCGTATCAACACCGCCCACTGGCCAAGCAGATCATCCAGTCATTTTTGCAGACAAAGCCAGAAGCGGTTGCCGCCAGTCTGCGTGAGCACATGACTATTCACGCGACAGAAGTGCGGGGCGGCGAGGCCAAAACCATTCGCCTGTTCAAGTCCAAGCAGGAAGAACACTTTTATGAGGCGGTACGCAAGGTTTTCCCGACTTATCATCCTTACCCAAATGTTGCGTTAAGTTGTGTATTGGATTACCAAGCCATCAAAGATCAGTTGTCGGAGAAGGCCAAATCATATTTCTTCCAAGCCATCATCGACAGTGTGGTGTTTGATGTGGGAAGTGGATATGAGCCTAGATACTTCATTGAGCTAGATAGTAGCTTCCATGATGGGGCTAAAGCCCAGGCCAATGACCAGCTAAAGGACTCTATTTTCAGGGCGGCGAACACTAAACTTATTCGCATCCGCCCCTTGAATGCCAAGGCATCCTCGGTCGAAGAGTTTGTAAAAGTGGTGCGTGAGGTGATGCGCTAGCTTTAAACGCCGGATTAGCCATCCATTACACAGGTATCCGACGAGAAGCAATGGCAAGGGGCTCTATTGACATCCGCTCTAGCCGTAAATCGGAGGCGTCCACGAAACCAATGGCGATTCATTCAGCCCGACAAACGGGTTTACTGCAGAGCATTTTGGAGGCTTAACGCTGCACTCGTTTCTATGATCGATCTCGACAATTTGGTCCCTTGAGACCCAACACATCACTCCACCGGATCTGCGCAAAAAATCGCGCAGAGCCGCTGAACAGACGTTAGGTAAACAATAAGCATGAAGCCGCCTTCCTATTCGCCACCATACGACAGCCCGCTAGAAAACGACTTCGCGTATCAAGCCGTGAAGCATCTTGACGAGTCCGTTGACTTGCAGGCTCAGTACCACGTCGAAACAATCTGCGGCTTATTTATCGTCGACTTTGTTGCGGTATCCAGGTCCGGTCGTCATGTGGGGTTCGAGTGCGATGGAAAGGAGTTTCACAACACCTCGAGGGATGAATGGCGCGATGCAATGATTCTTGGCTCGGAGGAGTTGGATGCAATTTACAGACTCCGAGGAGCGGACATCGCTTTCCAATTGGACAACATTTTGTTCCTGCTCTCTCGCTGCGAAACAGAGTTGTTTTCGGAGCGAGGCCGTCAAAACTTGATCTCTCTAGCTCATCCCGAGGTCCGGGATTTTGAGTTCAGCCCCGAGGATACAAATTTTCACGTCGCATTTGGCGATGACGATTTCAGTCCCATTAACCGAATTCACCTTGGGCTACGCCGCCGTGAAATTTCAGCTGGTCGTCGGCAGTTTTGGCAAACGGCTTACCAGTTCGCTGCCAGCATCGGTGGTGGGTCGCTAGATGCGGTTATTGCGGAATATCGGCGTGGCACCTAACAAACGATTGCACTCGGAGGTTCCAGCCGGCGCTTCGCAACAGTCGGGCTGCGGGTGAGCCGGGGCTTTAGTGAGCGCTTTTGGCCGCTTTTTGCCTGCCGTAACAGACCGAGATCGGCCAGAAGCAGTCATCGGCTGTCTAGGAAGTCCGCGGCGATCCAAGGAGAATTCGAGCTGATGTTGGACCGCGTCAGATAACACGGTCGTGAATGCATCCTCAGCCGTTTCGTGTGTGAACGCGCCATGCACGCGGCCTTGCGCACCCAGCCCCACCCGAGCCGGGAGCACCTACCGCTCAGCATCGAGAGCTGGCGCTGTTACTAATGCCCTATTGACACCATAGCCTTTCCGCCCGAAGCTCAAAATCTTACGCGAAGCTAAAACCAGGGAAGAAAATGCTTATCACCAAAGTGGTTTTAAAAGGTTTTCGAAATTTCGCGGATGCCTCAATCAACCTTGAGCGTAACACGCTGATTATTGGTGCGAACAATGTTGGTAAAACGAATCTGGTTTATGCTTTGCGCCTGCTATTAGACAAAAGTCTTTCAGATGCCGAAATTGAGCCCATGGAGTCTGATTTCCATATCTCAGGCGCTGGAAAAATTTCGGACACGCTTTCAATAACGGTTTATTTCTCTGAGGTAATAGAAGACGCTGTGCTCGCGAGCCTGAAGGGAAACATTACAAATGATTCGTGCTTTGTCCTTCAATATACTGCTGACAGGAGGAGCCTGACCTATGACGTTAAAATTGGTGCCACAAGATCTTCGCTTGTAGAAATTCCTTCAAGATACTATCTAAAGCATATAAATCTGAGATACGTGAAATCTCGAAGGGATCTTGAAAAATATATCAATACGGAAAAGAGACAACTTTTAAAGCTATCTTTAGAGAGTCGTAGCGAAACCGAATCGAAGTCCGATCATCGCCAGATGGCCAGAATTGGAAAAGCCTTAGAAGCGATCAACGACAAAATTCGAAACCTGCATTACGTAAAAGGAGCGACAGACTCTGTAAATGAGGAGCTGCAAAAGCTTGCTCACGATTTCAGTGAGTACGAAGTAAAGCTCGATTCAGGTGCAATTCAGGTGCAGCAATTTATTGATAGCCTTCGCTTGGGCGCATCTACATCTGGAGCATCAGTAATGCTTGGGGGCGACGGACGTAATAACCAGATCCTGATGGCCTTGTGGAAAGCTAAAAGCCAGCGCGAACATGATCCGGATAGTGAAGTGGTGTTTTACTGCGTTGAGGAACCTGAAGCACACCTTCATCCGCATCAGCAAAGAAAACTGGCTGATTATTTAATTAATGACCTGCCTGGCAAACGCTCATTACTAGTCACTCACCCCAGATTACGGCTCGCTATATACCCTCTTCAATTGTCCACCTCAAGGTAACCAGTGGAAGGACCAGAGCGGCGAGCAATGGTTGCAGTAACTGCATCAGCAAAGCATGGGATCACTTGGGATATAGAATGAGCATTTTACCTGCCGAAGCCTTTTTTGCTAAATGTGTTCTGCTTGTAGAGGGGCCTTCAGAAATTTTATTTTTTAGTGAGCTTGCAAAGCACCTATCCATCGATTTGGATTTCTATAATATCTCCATTTTATCTGTCGATGGAATTCAATTTAGCGTTTATGTAAAGATTTTAGACGCCATGGAGATACCATGGGTAATGAGAACAGACAATGACGTCTCGGGTATAAAAGTAAAAAAGGTACCGCTGCGTCATTTGGCTGGGATTAACCGTTGTCGCGCAGCGATAGGTCTAAGTGCTATGTCACATGCTCCACTCGGCACGACCACTCAATCATTGCTGGTCGATGGCACTTGGGAAAAGACATCCAAGGAGACGAACCCAAAAGGCGCCTATCTGTCTCGCGTCGATCTTGAGCATGACTTGGCGGAGGAGATGGAGTCTGAAGTGGTTTCTTATGTGTGTAAAAAATTGAAGAAACGAACTTTAGATGTCACAAGTGCCATCAAGTACTTACAGGGAAAGAAAGCTATCCGCATGAGGGAGTTGCTGGCTCAGATTTCGGCTAGTCTTCCTCTAATCAAAGATGGCTTTTTGGCGAAACCACTACTACATGCAAAAGCATTGGCTGAGGCCTAGGTATGCCTACTAAATTCACTTACAGTGATGCTCAGAAGGCGGCCATTGATTGCGCTGGCAGCATGGTTATCACGGCCTGCCCTGGAAGTGGAAAAACAACAGTAATGGTGGAGAAGATCCGCCAGGAATTTGGTAATCTCAAGCCACACCAAGGGATCATAGGAATTTCCTTCACCATAAAATCCAGCAAAGAACTAGGTGACAAATGCAAAAAGAACGGAGCCAATACCAGAGCAAGCTTTTTTGGAACCATCGACAACTTTTGTCTTGCTGAGATTATATTCCCATTCCTTGCTCGGATTTACGGAGTTAGCAAACAAGTAATCTCATGCGTGCAGTTCAGCCAATTAACAGATGAATACAAAGCTCATCTCCCTGACCTTTCAAAACCAAATATCAATTTAAGCACTGATGACTACGACTTCTACGAATCTGAATTTGTGGAACACTACCGGCAAGGGTTCGTTCTTCTAGAGGCCGTCACAATAATTGCTTGTAAGGTCTTGGAAAAGTCAGAGGCTTGCAGGCGTTATATCAAAGCCAAGTATCGCTCAGTTTACATAGATGAATATCAGGATACATCTGAGCCTCAACATGCCCTTTTTTGCGCCCTGCACTCACTGGGCTTGAAAGCTGTAGCCGTTGGTGATACCCGACAATCCATATTTGCGTTCCGAGGAAGTGATCCTCGCCACCTTCTGGCACTCGCAGCGGATGTGGTCAATTTCGAACATCACGTAATTGACATCAATCATCGCAGTCATCCCTCAATAATTAATTACTCCAAACGTCTATACTCCCCTCAGTGCCAACTAATTCCGGTTGCTGCCAATGAAATACATGTTTATCACCGTAGCTTCGATGGGACGCAGGAGTCTGTTGCTAGCGGCCTTAGTAATTGGATAGAGAAATCAGTTCGCGCATTGAAAATAGAGGATCTGAGTGAGGTCGCGGTATTAGTGAGATGGAACGGTTCGATTGATCGCCTACAAAGACATCTCACGCTGCCTGCAAGATTTTATAGAGACGATTCGTTGTCAAAAATTGCGAGCCCGCTGGGACGTTTCTTCTCTTCTCTGCTTACCTTTTATTTCGACGAGCGTAAGCTGGCAGAGCAGTTACTGGATGATTTCCTGCTAAGCAAAAGGACACCTGCAGGGCTCAGGGCTATTAGAAGATCGATCCATGGTCTGCGAAATTTTGAATTGAATAAGCTTCCAGACGAATTCATAAAAATTGCGACGCTTTTCAATTTTTCTGCGGATAACAAAACTGAGGTCGATGCACTACTACAGACCATTTCATCTCCAGAAGATATATTGCACTACAAAGCGGTACAATCAGGTGAAATTCAAGTGATGACCCTCCACAAATCGAAAGGACTAGAGTTTGACTTGGTTATTCACCTGGACCTCTATGACTGGGTGTTCCCCACGAGAACATACACTGGAAATTTTAATGAGGAAGTTTTTACGGATTGGGATCAAGACCTGAATCTTCACTTTGTAGGTATCACTAGAGCTAAAAAATGGTGTGTTTTGATCACGAGTACTCATAGAATAAACTCTGAAGACAATGTTAAAAAAGGCAGTCCCTCTCAGTTTCTTAGCTTGCCAGGGATAAAAGGACTGTATCGATAGAACGGCACTGCTGAAATGAGTTTCAACCACCGTCAGACAGTCCTCCTGCCATTTACCTGCCGTCGATTATTTTCTGAGTTATGCGATGACCATTCGGACCTGATGGCAATGGCTTTACGATGTCGCGTAATTCTGTTACAGATACTCGATTATCTGCGACATGACAATGCGACAAATGTGGCATTGAGATGAAGGGATGTTAATCCGATACCTGTCACGACTGACCGCTTATGGCCGACAGCAGCCCTATGTAGCAGGCTGCTATCGGCCAATTGCGGTCATTCCGCGTCTACGAAGCTCTTGAAAAATTCACTTATTGGAAAATCGCCTATAAAAAAAGGGGCGGTGAAGGCTCTATCTAGCCCGAGCGAAATCACTTAGTCAGCCAAGACTCGACAGTGTCTCATCTGGTTATACCTCGTCGGCAGGTCATCATGACTGACATTTGGTCACCGTCCACCGATGATGACGGGCTCCAGTCGGCTAGAAGCAACCCGTGGACAGTCGGTTTACAACTCAATAATATATAGAGCACATGCCGCCTTTCCTTCCCGGCAAAATGTCGCGTTTGCTAATACGACACTCAAGCTGACAAAAGAGTTGTGCATGAACAAGGTGCGTCATAAAAAAAATAGCGTAAAATATTACACCGCTTCTGCCACCTGCTTATAGTTAAATGTACAGAATTTACCACCTGAGAGATTGCTGATATATGAATGACATAGTCGAGCTAGCTAAAACTCCTGCATTTTGGTTTTCAAGTGTAATGATTGCCTTTCTAATGAGTTTGTTCTCCTCGTACGCAAGAGACTGGATTGATGGAGGGAGAGCAAGGTTGTTTAGCAAGTGGAAAGCTAAAAAAGCCCAGAATGATAAAGTGCTCCAAGAAAAATTAGAAATATTCAAAGCGGACGCAACTTTAATTTCGCTATATCAATCAGATATCGTTTTTCAAAAAGTCAGAAATGTGCTGTATCACATTGTGGTCTATATAGCCTGTTGCTTCTCTTTGCATAATGCCGCAAATTACAATTTCGAAGCCGCATTGATTTTCGGTGCAATTGCGCTGTTTATATTTTCCATACCTGTTCAATTAACAAATTTTAAAATAAATAAAATGTCGAAATTTCTTAATGCGCTGACGAGCGAGTCAGAAAGTCACTTTGAGCATTAACACCTAACAAATCGCTAGTTTCACTCGCGGACTTCAAAACGGTGCATGCGTTTTCACACAGCCTGGGCCAATAGCAGGCGGTGGAGTAAAGTAGGTGTTGACCCTGCGGGAGGCGCTTGTCACAGGCCTTGAATTTGATTAGCACAAAAGGCCTATTTCACATACCTCAGTAATTGATCGTGCCCTTAGGCCTTAAACAGCGCCAGCAGCCACTCAGCTTTCCGTGCAATGGCGTTTTTCAGCGTTTTAGGTAACAATGGATAAAATATGCGCCGGTGCGGATTATCGACTTAAGCAGTCTTTTCGCGAAACACTCGGTAAGCGAAAATTTTTCCATTCTGAATATAACGCAAGAGGTGGTATTTGAGAGAAAAAATCTTGTTTTGGTTGGTCGGGTATTTCCGAAATATAAAACCGCTTTCTGAGACATTGTTAGGTATTGTTTTTGCAATATTGTGCTTGTTGCTGCTGTGGGGCGGTTCTATTGCAGTCCAGAAGCTCACAGTGGCTGACTGTATCCAGATTGTTATAATGCTGTTTATTGCAGGTACTATGGCAGTTGGATTTGCATCCCATAGTCATGATAAAAAACATTCACAATCTTCCTTGAATTTATCCAGCGCACTTTCACTGCTAGAACGAGCTGCACAAGTTATAGTCGTTGACGGAAAATTGACGAATGACAGGGTAGCCTGGGTTACTTGTGCACGACTTATTTCTAGGGTTGAGGGGATTAAGCACCAACTTGCGACTAATACTCATAAATTAATTTTTGAGGCGGAGCATGATTTTCAACGCCACAAGTTTCGAGAGTTATTGCGGCCAGGCGGTAATGACCTCAATGGTGCGTTCTTCTGTGGTGGCACGTTGGAACAATCCATTGGCGAAGCGGTAATGTCACCTAATCATCTCCCTGACGGCAGAAGCTGGATTCCGGAGAGAATCATTAGGGTTGTGTATGATTTTATAAGTTTTCCAGAGGTGTACGAGGACCCATTGGATTCATCAGAAAAATATAGCAATAGTGATCGTAATAGATTGGATAGATCAGGATACGAAGGAGTTTGCGACTACTTAGCCTTTAGAAAGAAATTCTTTGCTCTAGGAAATGATATCAAACAAAAGGGCATAAAAGGCGACGAGCCGATTCAGGCGGAGTATATTGACAGCGTTGTGATTTCTGAGAAATATTCGTTCGATGACGACTAACCACACTCAGTCGCTGTCGAAAAAATATGACATTTTCGCTGTCTCGAACTTGCGCGCCTTTCGATTTTCAGAGGTGACTGAAAAACATGCTGATCCATTACGCAGATCCTCTAGATCCGGAGCACTGTCCCTGTTGCTGGTCGCGTCTCTTTCAGGAATGGTCGTCACTAGTTTTGTGTTAGCGGCATTGAGTACATCGATGGCTACGCTTATACGCAATTCTAGTGGTGCCGTCTTTCCTAGAAGGGATGAGTATGGTTACTCAGAAAAAAGCAGGGGCCGGGCCCCCACATAGTTGTGTAAATTTTTTCACCGTCGGTTACTTACTCAGCCGGTGTGACGTCTGGTATTGGTTCCCATGGCTCCCCCTCATCGGTTCGGCCTTCGCCTGGCGCGGAGCTTCTCGGATCTGTAGCACTGGCCCTAAAATCGGCAATACTTTCTGGAAGTAAAAAACCAAGTCTTCCTGTTTTAGTATTTATCCCCATAAGGCTTTGCTCAACTATAAAGCGAATCTGCCCTGCAATTTTGTCATCGAGTTGTTGAATGATATATTCGATAAAACCTTCGATAGCAGAGTAGTCAGAGTGAATCATGCCGAAGCGTACCGACTCCATAGATGCGCCTATAGTTATACTCCAGAAATCATCGTACCGTTTAAAAAGAGGAGTGTTTCCATGGAAGTAAATATCTCCAACTGCAAGCTTGCTCACTTCGACGTTTCCGTGTAGAAGATCATTTCTTTCATTCATTAAAGAATGGAAGGCTTTACACTCACTAGAAGAATAATCGACTGCACTCTTAAATCCCAAGCAGTGCAAGTGAAGTGTCTGAACCCTTATATCGATATTCTGCCGAATCAAGCTTTTGAACAACCGATCGTTCGATTTTATCTCTGGCCGAGCTAGTACAAAAAAAACCAGGTTCACAAAGGATTCCGCTAGCACGGGCAGCATCGCTCGCAACCCAAATACTAGACCTACCGCGGCACTGTATTTAGTTCTTAGGGTACGCCATGACTCTTCCAGCTCATGGGCGTCACCACTGTTTCGAGGATGCTTTAGTCTGTCGCGCTCTGGATCTACATCCAGTGAATCTAATTGCTTGAAGTTTTGATCAACTGCTCTTTTAATTCGATGATAAGGGTTTGTGAATTGCGTCCACGTTTCGATTTCCTTACGGAACTCTGTAATTTTCTTCCCGTACTTTCCCATGTCAGTCTTTATTTGACTGATAAACATATCCTTCGTGAGGCCTTTGTCTTTAAAATTGCCTTTTAAAGCTACCTCTGTACGAAAGTTCATCCCCATAATAGATATCAATCCGTCACTGGTAGCAAAATTCCAATCCCAATGTATTAAATTATCAGAAGTGTTTTTCTTAAGTAGAGTCATCAGTCCGTTCGGATGCCCATACTTTGCATGAAGATAACAATATAGATCTACGGGTTTCATTTCATTTGTAAACTCCCAGATCATACCGTTACTTGGAAGGAGACCTCCTTTCATAATATTCATAAAGCAACCTGGAGCAACAATCTCCATGTCTAAAAAATAATCTTCCATAACGACTCCACTTTTAAAGGTCAACGTTGCGCTCAAGATTGGCACAAAAATGCCCGCGTTGCGCGGACTGACTGGAAGGATGGCGTTATATGTTTATGTCCAGGCGCAGCATCCGTTTTCGCATAGCTGCGGCTACCTCGTTAAGTTCGGCGCCAGTCAGCATCCATGCGTAGATGAAGCATCCCTAGTTTCGTAGGCACCACTGAATGATCCCTTTTGGCCGCGCACGATTTCGCCAAATTTCCCGGCTTGATGCCGCTGTTCAGCATCATCTGCCCATTTGATGGCGGCAGGCGCTTCTTGAAAAAAATCAGACATGATTTCCTATCTTAAGATGTAGCGTCTCAACAGAACAAGATAGACCATATCCTCACTTACATCCCCCCCAGGCGATAACGGAAGCTCGTGACCGGCAGCTAATGGCCGTTTTCAGCCCTTCGCGACAGGCAGAAATCGGCCAAAAGCTGCTTTTTGTGGACGGGTTATCGCCCAAGAGTTCCGGCGCTGATGTGATTTTTACCCAGCCTGCCAGAATGCATTACCCCCCCCAAAAAGTGCGAAAAATGCCGACCTTGCGGATGTCGCCAAAGGCAGAATGTGGGTCAGTGGAAACCAGCAACCGGGATCAAAATCGCTTCAGAGACGACAGACAGAAGGGCCTGCCTGTCCAGCAACGCGGCTTTCACCGCGTCGCTGGCCACTTGGTTAGAAGTTACGGCGTTGATAGCGGATCGAGTGGAAGCTCAACTCCTCGTCACCATCAAACAGCGACTCTTCCAAGGGGTTGGCCACTCCGTTGAAGGTCGGCTCGAACATTGGTCCACTGGCCTGCAACGTTGGCGCTGCCTGTAGCTGCTCGAACAGCCCTTGGACGCGCAGGACCTGCCCTTCGCGGACGGCTTTCTTCAGCAACTTCAGCGGTGGACGCTCCACCAGTTTGAGCAAGGCCGGCTCAATATCGCAGTACAACATCTGCTTGTCCCCGTCGTTTTGGATCACGCGCCGGGTGATCAGGTGGGCACTGTGAAAGACTGTCTGTTCGATACAGTTCATCGACAGGCTCAGATCAACGCTGGTGTGGTCGGCCGGCAGGTCAATGCGCATGGCGTAGTGCGCACCGAACGTAGCGTGCTCGTAGCGAATGAAATCCCCCTTGTGTACCCGTTCCAGCACTTCCATGGCAAGGTCTGGATTGTCGGTCTGCAGGGTAAGGAGCGTTTCATTGGGCTCGGGCTTGATCTCCACCCGCAATTGGCATTCCAAGGTGAAGCGGCAGGCGGGGCTGATGAATAACAGGTCACCCCAACCGTGCAGGGGCGCGCTGATCCAGCCTGCGGCCGCCGCTCCATCCAGCAATCCATTGCATAGCGCCTGGTGATAGTCTGCGTAATCCCAATACTGGTGTTGTGTTGGTTTAGACACGATCAGCATCTCGATCTGCAGCAACTGGCCACCAAGCAGAATGACTTGAGAGCAGTTATTGTCTTCCTCCGGGAACTGGATGTACTGGCGGCGCAACGGCGGGTGTATCACCGGTTCGGCGCAGGGCACGCCGAACACCAAGTACGCGTGACCTTGGTAGAGGAACGGAATGAACTCCTCCCCCTCGTCATTGTAGCGGCGCTCCTGTGGCCACTCTTTCAGGCACTGGGCGAACCACCGCGCATGCATCTGCATCCGCGCAGATTCGGGAATCAGCGGTTCCACGAAGTCTGGCAAGTCGTCCCAGTCGTCTCCACGTTGATACTCGAACAGATAGTCTCTGCTCGCTTGATACCACGGAGCGACCTCCCACATGATTTTAAGGTCGTCGCCAAAGGGCTCTGCAGTCGCCGGCTCGACGGTGATCTCTGCATCAAAGGCAAATAACCGCGGCCAGAAAATCCGGGTTCCCAACAGCAGTAGATCCTTCCCGTTAACACAGACTCGACTTTGAATCACCGTCAGTGGGTCCGGCCCCATGTCGGTGGGTAGCCACTCACTTGGCGTGATGGCTTGCAACACATCCTGCAGTGCCACCGGGTTGCCTGGTACCGCGAATACTTTCCGCAGCGCTTCACAGAGCTCTGGTAAGTTGCGGTTGGTGATGATCAGTTGGCTGACCGAGGCCGCCAACGAGCATAGATGCTTGGCCAGATATGCTGTCGCGCCTAGGGACTGGGGCAGTTCGGCCAGTTGCAGCGGACCTTGAAGAGGGGGCTCCTGTTCGAGTCGGGTACACAGATCTGCCCAATCGGCACAGCCATAGGGGCCGCGCGCTAAAACGTATTTGGCAGTGGTCAGGTCGATATCGAACAAATCGCGCAGGCGCTTGGCCTGCACTTTGATGGTTTCGCGGCGTGTAGTCGGTACCATAAGTTTCTCCGTTGCTCCCAAGGAGCGACATCGGAGACGCCCACCCGCCATCCCCGATGCCCGGAAGAGGCTCAGGTCAAGAGATTGCTGTGATGATCATGGTTCGATCCGGTTAGCTGCGGCCGGTGAGGCCTCAAGGGGTGGGCAGCCCGTCGACCATGTAGCGACGTGTGGCCAAACTAGCGCAAAAGAATTTGCGACGCAAGCTACTGGGATCACGCGCCACTGGACTGACGGAGACTTGCGCCTGCGCGCCGACACTGGCGGAGGGGAAGCCTTGCAGCGCCCAGCTCCATCTTTCCCACAAGCTCCCTGTGCAGGCGTGGCATGGGGACCATGCCGCACCTGCGCAGGGAGCCGACAAGGCCGAAGGCCGCGTCAGTCCCATAGGCAATGATATGCGTGCCCGATGACGCGCAACTCATATGAACCGGGCCGTCACTGCAAACCGCAGTGACGGCCCAGCCGACGCCCCAACATCACGGGCAAATCCTGAACCCTAAAGAGTGCGGCATACATGATGATGCCCCCATACACTGGCCCAGCTAAAACCTAAGACGACAGGTTCGAGAGTCGTCATCCCAACAGCGCAAGACTCCTGCAAGCGCTGATCCAGCAGAATGGAGTTAGCCAGGTATGCAAGGCTCTGAAAGCATACCGACCCATACCCATGGGCGGAGCCGCTTTTGTCTATCGGATTTATTCCGTCATGTGCCGCTACTGCACCGTCCAGGCAGCGGTCCTTTGCACAATGCCGACTGCTTCCACTTAACAATCCCATCCATTTCCTTGGAGTACTCATCAACACTAAAAACTAACTCATCCCGTTCCATCTCCGTCCGATCTTCCAGCAGGAAGCAAGACGGACGTCTCAGTCGAGACATCGGTGTTTCCTGAACACCATGCCCCTGCCCTTCGGGGATCTCGCCTAGCGAGTTGGCACCAACACTTACCAATGATTTTCAGGACAGAACAACACAGTCAAAGCCTGTGAGCGTGAACGGTATATGGACGATTTGACCTACAGCCTGCGACAACTTTGCCGACGCAATCGCGACGGAAGTCACAACACTCAGGCCGACCGTATCCGCTCACTGGGGCTGATCGCACGCCAACTGCGCGAGTCTGGTTTCCGGCAGATGAGAGCCCCCTCGCTTAAGGGCAAACACGTACTGGCACTGCTGGATCGCTGGCAAGGCGAAGGCCTGTCACCTGGCACCATCAAAAATCGGCTGGCGCACCTTCGATGGTGGGCTGAAAAAATCGGCAAGGCCGGCATTCTCCCCGCGGACAACACGCAACTGGGTGTGGCCAACCGGCGCTTCGTCACTAACGTCAGCAAAGCCCGGGAACTGGGAACAGACCTTGGCAAGATCACCGACGCCCATGTGCACATGAGCCTCCAGCCCACTGACAAGTCTGTATCGGCGCTTCGAAGCCAAGCACTCATCCATATTTATAAGTGCTGCTTCATGTCGTCGCCAAGCGAATACCTCCCTTCCCTCTCGACAGGAGCAATTATGTTCTCACTGTTCCATCGCAAGCTTCGGCGTGCACTCGACCCTAGGGCTGCAGCTAGCCCAACATCACCCGCCGGCCTAACCACTCCCCAATCTGCGGAATCACTCTTGGCCGCTCCCCGCAGACAAAAGTTGCTGAGGCAGATCTGGCAGTGCACCGCCATGTCCCGCCCTCAATTCGATGAACTTTATCTCGACCCAATTAGACGATACGCCGAACTGGTTCAACTTTTCCCAGCATCCGAAAGTCAGTCCCACGCTTACTCCGGTGGGATGCTGGACCATGGCCTGGAAGTAGTTACGTACGCTCTAAAAATTCGCCGATCACGATTACTGCCCCCAGGAGCTCCACCAGAAATTCAGATCATCCAAACGGAAGCGTGGAATGCCGCACTGGCATACGCCATCCTGAGTGAAAACCTTGGCAAGATTGCGATTGATCTCCAGGTCGAATATTTGGATGGCTGCGCCTGGCACCCATGGCACGGACCGCTGACTCGACCTTACCGAGTACGATACCGAAAAGACCTCGATTATCGACTGCGCGGCCCCGCATCCAGCCTGATGATCCACCAGCTATTAAGCAGCGAAATCTTGGACTGGCTTTCCGCTTTCCCTGAACTGTGGGCCTCGCTCATGGCCCGCTGGTCTGGCCATAGCGAACATACCGGCGCACTCGGCGCGATCATTATTCAAGCCGAACAAGCTTTAGTAGCCAAAACCCCTGCACAGACCGCCACGGCAACTGAGAGCCATAAGCCAGCGACCATCGCCACACAATCAGATCCATCACTGTCAGATACACCATCAACCGACTATCTCGACTCATTAACGAATCAAATCGGCAAGCTTCCCAAGTGGCCTGAAGATTCCGACTCCGGACCTATCACCGAATCTGCCCAAGAACCGTCCGAGCCAGACAAGCATGCGAAGCCAAGCGGCGAACACTTCATGGAATGGCTGATCGAAGGCGTACGCACTCACGAGATCATCATGAATGACGATCAAGCGCTGGTGCACTCCGTCGAAGACACTCTCTTCTTGGTCACTCCTGGAATATTCCAACGCTACGCGAAAGCATTCCCTCATCCCGCCTCCATCTCTAAAAGACAGGGGCAGCCTGACTGGGAATGGGTTCAAAAGCGCTTTGGAAAAATGAAACTGCACCGCATACAAACGAACGGTCGTTGCATCTGGACATATGAGCTCAGCGGTGCACGCAAAACACGTTTCTTACACGGCTATCTCTTGAAAAAACACTATGGCTTGATAAGCGACTCGTCCCTTAACAACCCGAATCTGAAATTGGTGACGCCAGGCAGCGAGAAGCCTCATACAACATTAGGAAACACTCGATAACCGGTTTCCGGATTGACAGCAAACGCCCCCAGCGGCATTTTTGCTATGCATCTCGCTGATTCGTTCAGCACCAGCCGCCAGGATCTTCAAGACGGCGCTGCGGTTCTCCGCAGGATCCTTCATATGACCGCATAGCTTCCGGCAGCGCGGACAGTCGACTTGATGTCGATGGAAGCATGACTTTCCCACCCACGACGGGCCTTTCCCGTCGTGGGGAAGGCCTTTTTTTGTTTCAGGAGGCCTTAATGAAAATGGAACTGGCGATGTATCAGGCACTGCGCGCAATCGACGTGCCTGAGCTCAAAGCTGAAGCCGTTATCCAAGCATTGGAATCTGACATGCTCACACTACTCGCTACGAAAAGTGATCTCACCAATCTAGAGCAGCGACTGACTACTGAGTTGGCTAAAGCTGATCATCGGCTGACTTCCGAGATATCTAAAATTGATCACCGGCTGACTGCAGAGATCGCTAAATCTGATCTCAAGTTATCCATTCGCATGGCTTCCATGCTCGCAGTCACAATCGGCATCTTGATCGGGGCGATGAAAGTCTTCTTATAGTTTTCCTCAGCGATTACTGGAACCATCAAAACCACCTGTCATTCGATAGGTGGTTTTTTGCGACTTCTTCAGCGGTATATGGGTACATGTGGTGAAAAGGCGGGCAGCATCAACCAGGGATTGACCAGGCTAAAGGAAGGAAGTCGGCCTGGCCCCCGCCGCTGGGGGCCGCGGATGGACAAAGGCTAGAGTCGCCGCCAGCGGCCCTTATGATTCTCGCAATAGCAGCTCTCGACCGGCCGAAGTCGGCCATAAGCAGCCCCTCACGAGAGCCCCCTTTCGGTCGAAGTCAATCATTCCAAAAATCTATGAAAGCGGGCGTGATTAAAACAACGCGCGAAAACTCTAACTTATATAGCAAGGCTTTCACATAAACATGAGGGCAAAGAGCGTGCGCATCAGTAAAGATTGTAATTAAGACCAGTTTCGATTAGGACAGCATTGAATTCTTCGTTTGACTTTAAGTAATCGGTGGATGGAAACTGCAAAAATTGCGCACTCATCATTACTAGTCGCAATAGCGCAAAATCTGTGAAATTTATAAGGGTGAGATAATGCGAGCGCCTATCTTCCAAGGAAAACCCATTAGAATCACTTAATTTCTCAGAAATCATTTTCACCATATTATAAAAGACTCTGGTAACTCCGAATATTTGATCGGTAGCATCAACATTTTCTAAGTATTCGATTGCGCGATTAACCTCAGGCGAATTTTTTCTTAAAAGCTCAATATTATCTTCAATTTTAATAATGGCATCAGCCCCATACATTATCTCTGATGAACCCTCATTTTCGAATTCAATTTTTAATGTATGCAGCGAGGCCCGCTGAGAATCAATCATGTTAAAAAGCTGTACCTCGAAGGAGCGCAGTCTTTCAGATTTTCTTGTGTTGCTTATTTCATTTCTGAGGTCTTGGTTAGCTTGATTTTGCAACGTCAATGATTTGATGAGAAGCACAAGAGAGATAAAACTAAGCATGGGGTTTAGGAGACCACCAAAGTAGTCTCCCAGCTGTCCCCAGACAGCCGGATCGTTGGATACCCCGTACCCTAGCTTAAAATGAAATTGAAGGAGGTACGAGGCGAAAACACCGAGAAGCAATAATGCAGCCGCCGCTGCGTATCTGTTAATCATTATAAAAACCTGTGACAATATATTTTACAATCTTTCCGTCTCGAAGCTTTATGGGTCTAGCAATTATTTTTAGATTCTTCCACCTGGAACTATCTATTCCATTGTTGTGATCTAGGTTTTCAGAGAACTTTTTCTTGGCCTCTAATCTAACTTCTTTATACTCAATTCCAAAACCAAAAGCCACTGTTTCGTCCGCTCCTTCAAGAAGAAGCCTGCCGTTTCCAGTGTTTATGTTTAGCCTAGTGATGCTGGCAGTAATATCTGTACTCTTATCGGACTCCGTAGCCTGTAGCGCTAAAACAGTTGACTTGTTGAAACTGGCTATAACCACTTTTTCATTCAGGCTTTTTCTGTATCTAATTTTTACATCATGATCAAATTTTGTTGAAACTTTATGAAGGTTTTCCATTGAGGAAACACGCAATTTTTTTATTAAGGCTTCGGCCGAGTCGCCTAAATCATCTACGATTTTCTGAGCTTTTGCTGAGAGGTCGGCAGACTCAAGATAAAGAGACTCCTTCATGAAGTAAGACATTAACTCGACAAATGTTGTATTGCCAATTTTCTTGTATTCTCTTTGTAATTCCTCATCAGAGATTTCAACGGCGAAAACCTGCCCATAAGAACCTTTGAAGGTTCTTTTTAGAATTGTTCTCACACTGCTAACGCCTCTATGCCTTAAGGCGACTTTTCCAGTCACAAGAGTTTCTACAATGCTCAAGGTTGCTTCGGAAGCTCCTTGTAAGGTTTCTAGGCCTGCCTTCATGTCAACTTCGTAATCTACTGTTTCAATGACAATATCAAGATTGAGCGGCATATGTATCCCTGCTTACACCATTAATATAATAGTAACCATTTCATAGAAGTAGTGACTATCAACCGAAAAAACACCCAAGCCAAATGGCAATAGGCCATGCAAATATTTATACCCTACTGGACGTTCAGGTGCACGTGGTAAAAACTTGAGGTCAAAAAGCGCCGAAATCAGAAGCGACAAAAGAATGACAGTGGTCAAAAACTGTAACCACAGCAGCGTAGATTGCTAATTAGCAGCTAGAGAATAGTCGGGACAGATCACCTATCTGTGTTGCTGACCGCTAGCCTTGGACCTGCATCGATCCTCCCGACCTGTCGCTTCTCACTGAGCCGCTAGAAACGTAGCCTCAAGCGGATCGTGCCAAGCGAGCTATGGTTGATCACGGTTGAGCCAAACTGCCGTCGATCATAGACTCTTGAGCCACGCTGATGTCATCTGAGCCCTTAGCGCAGAACTGTACATCCCGTGTGAAAGTCTCTCCCAGGTGACCGATCCTAAAAACGCCGCCGGTAGCTAACCCTTGAGTCAGATGATTCTCACTCAGCTCATAAAACTCACTCAAGCAAATCCAAGTATTCTTCTGAAAGCATTTTGAACTGGCGGGAAAGAAGAAAGCGGCAAACCTGTTGCCGCTTTGGCAGCCAAAATCATTGCGGTAGTGGTGTCCCTGAGATGTGGTTTTGGCCACTAGGACAATCCCATTTTTCAAGTTTCCCAGCACAACCAAGTACTTGTCTTTGGCTGTGCCGTCAGAAAACACGAAATCTTTATGGAGATAGATCGTCCCTGGGGTCACATTATTTCCTTAACGTAGCGACCATTTCTGCTCGATCGGCGGCGAGCCCCATAACGGCGTCCTCCTCTTGTGTACGCACAGCCATTCGGTATGGGATTTTGTGTTGCTTTAGCCCCTGAACTTCATAGATCTGATGCCAAGGCAGGTTTTCTAGGTGGGTTTCCTCCACCATTTGCTCTGCATCAGAGTTTTTAAACTGATCCGCCAGGCTTTGCATAATGCGAAGCTCACGCTTCGAAAAATGCGAAGGATCGAATTTGCTTAAAGCCTCAACTCGAAACATCTGCCCCTTTGCTATTGGAATAAATTCGAATGAGCAATTACCCTCCCAATCTTGCTGAGGAGTTTTTAGCTCCTCGAAAAGGTCGGTGGGCACCGGCCCCATTGGCCACGCGAAGTACTCAAGCCCGGTGACAGGTCGCCCGGTATCTCTAAAATGAGAAAAATCAAGGAAATACAGGAGCTTAAATAGCTTCGTCTTTCCCAGCTTTCGTGTGTTTTGCGCAAAAAACTTGACCGCTTCGATCAGTTTTTCACGTTCATGGTCTATTAGCATGGGTACAAGGATAGCTCACTGCGAGTTCTCGACTCCACTACGCCGGACAATTGGTTCTGCAACCGACTATCAACGCGAATAATGGTAGAGGTGCAGTCGCATTGGAGAAGCGATGAAAGCATGATTTTGGGGACGTAAGGGTGCCAATTCGGCGTATCGCAGCCTGGCAGGCGTTCTTAAATTATCGTTCTGAGCCAATTCAGCTGTGATTGCCTTGTGATGACATGGAACCAATTTCGAGACAGACAAATTCTGCCAGTCACTGACAGCCTTCAGGATCCTTTATAGGTCGAAAGCTCCCGAATCCGAACGCCTGCCGGCTCAAAACCGTTGTTCATGTACGGCAGTAATAGACCCAAAGCCGCCTCTCGCAGATGGCAGATTTATCCAGGTAGACATCACGAACGGACGCGTTAAGCTATTTTCAGTCATAGACACACTGCCGGTGTTTTTGTAGTCTCGGGCAAGGTCACGTCGCTTGTCTTCTTCTGCTCATGCGGCGTTTCTACCTCTTGACGCAATTGGCTCAAGAGGTTCCGAAAATTAAAATTACGCGACACAGATGGCTGATAACATCACGCCTTTTTTTCGCTCACCGATTGTTAGAGCGTCTCTAGTTAATGGATATTATTGCGACCCTTCGAGGAAAGATCAATCAAGCTGGTGCGGGTGATCATACGCTTGGACTGATGGCGATGCTCGCGCACGTAGAAGTTGCTTATAAACATTTGAAGAGGGGGCAAAGGGATACCGATGATTCGGCATTCACCGATGCAGTGTATAGAACAAATCAAGCATTCGAAGGTGGCCTCAAAGAGGCTTATGGTGTTCTAGCCAAGAAAAACCTTGATAAGGCGCGAATATTTGATATTGAGCAGTTCTTTAGCAAGTCCAATGTATTCAGGAAGAGAGTGCTGGATCAATTTACAAACTACAGACAGGAGTGGAGAAACCCATCTACTCATGATCACAAATTGGACTTCAGCGAGAGTGAAGCGTTCCTCGCCATCGTGTCGGTAACAGCGTTCTCTTGCCTTCTTGTTGACGAGATGGCCTTACAGCTGGCACGCGACCGAGAAGAGGAAGCCGCAAAATTATTGGCGCGAACGATAAAAAGCAAGTTCAATTTTGCGGAGGGGGATCTTTTGGGGCGTGTTACTGAGGCCCTTAAATCATATTTTACTCTCCGTTCCGTGGAGGAGTTGGAAAGCAACTCGTACCCTCAGTGGCTAGGGTCGGTAGCGGGTTTTTTGACCGCTATCTTTCCTGATGCAGAAGTGTTGTCTGAAGCTCAAATTGGCGGGGAAAAAAGGAAGCTTGTTGCAGACGTCCTAGTGAAGAGTAGTGGTCAGTCAGTAGTTGTGGAGATCAAGAATAGAGTAAATATTCGCACATACGAATCGATGCTAATTCAGCTTGAGAGCGTGATCGCCAGTTCCGGGCATCGAGACGGAATCGTTTTCTATCTCCCAACAATGGTTACTTCTGGGCAGGTATTTGAACAAGATAGACTTTTCAACGGCGGAGAAGGCCGTCTTAAAGTGCTCAGCGCGGTCCCCCTAAAAAAGCGTTTCGAGTGATATGTATTTTGCATCAGAACGTCGCCATTACATGCTACAAATCGATAAAAATACATATCAGCGTTAATCGAAAAGCGGCCTTACGGAGCGGCCGCTCTCGGCCTATCATGACGGATAAGGCTCAGGCAGGGAGGGCTATTACAGCAATCTAACCCGGTAGTTGCGACTCACCCACCAAGTTTAGATCGGCTGTAGTAGGGCTTGAAAATCGCTTTAGCCCAAGATTCGAATTTTTTGCCCTTTTGAAATAAGTTCTTCAGCTTTTCTATGCTTAGAACTCCGCTCCATACCCGCCAATCTGCTTATGTCTTGGTCCCCTACAACGAGGAGGGTGGTGTGCTTGGTCACGCCTAAACCTACATCGCATCCAGCGGCTGCCGCCATATCTGCGGCATGCTGCCGAGGAATGGAAAGAGTGCCGGTGAACACGACAACATTACCCGAGAGCACGCCCTCAAGGCATGCAACCCGCGCTATGGAAGACACTGAATCGGGATTTAATGGCTGGTTAACCAGAGAGCACCACTCAGCAACTGTTGAGCCGGTGTCAGCGATTGCGCGGAGCAATATTTCCCCCGCAGCTCGGGCATCCTCGACAGCATCGTGATGCTCAAAAGCGATCCCAAAATGTGATGCTAAATTCTTAAGGCCGTAGCCAGACTGGGAAAACTGACTCCAAGCCCTACGTGCCACACGAGAGGTGTCGAGCCAGGAACAATCAAAAACCGGAAGGCCAGCACTTTGATTAGCTCGGAAGGTGGCTGTTCGATCAAAGGGAGTATGGCTAACAACAATCTTCCCGGCGACGAATGGCAAAACTTGCTGGTAGACCTCAGCCCAGTATGGCGCTGCCGAAATCATGTTTTCGTCGATCCCATGAACAGATACGTTCATGGGATGAAAATAATCATTAGGATTGACCAATGAGCCCCATGAGTTATGAAGCTTTCCGCTTCGAAAAACCACGACACCAATCTGACAAATGCTCGCCAGGTTCGGATTTGAGGTCTCAACGTCAATGACTGTGAAATCCATTTTGCCTCCGAAAATGTCGTACGGACTTACCGATTTCAGAACCCAGGGTGTCTAAGCGCAAGTTTAAGAGTTACGCCCTTCTAGATTCGAACGCAACATTGGTGACGCTACCCATTTGCCATCACAACGTCCAGCGTCCGTTGTTGGCCGTTAGCTGTCCTCCAAGAAGGGCAGCTTTGGGTCGATTGCCGCCTGTCGGGGAGGGCTGAAATCGATCCAAACATTCATTTTCTCGATAAAAAAATAGTATTGGCAGTGGTTGACGGCTAATGAGCGATCGCTTGGTATTCGAGTGGCAGTCCAAATGTGTCGCGCAAATACTCTATATATCTGATCTCTTCTGCGCTTGCCACGGTTGAGCCTACTACAACTAATTTCGTGGCGCGCTGATGGCCAGGCCAGTATGAATACTCCAATATTTGACCCAATGCCTGTCGAATACAAGCTCTTGCAGTGGATGCGGTCTTTATTTCATAGAACCAATAGCTCTCTCCTTGTTTAACTACAAGGTCTATGCTGATTCCGCTTGCATATATTTCGGTGCCGACGTTTTCCTCTCCGTATATATTTGAAAGTTCACTATAGAGATTACTCTGATAATCGTTATGCCTTAGTTGAATATCCAGCTCTTTTTGAGTTAGCAGCCCTGAAGTTACTGATCGTCTTTTTGTGCAGCCCGCAATGAACCTGAAATCGAAAAGCTTCTCTTTGATAGCTGTACGGGGGTTACCACCCTCCGTGAAAAAATAGATGGGAAGCAGCCGATCAAAGGTTTCCAATATCAGGCCATAATCAATTTTGCTTTTCTCCAACCTCCCTCCAAGAAATATAAAAACACCTTCTCTTACTCGTTCTTGAGGAATAGACGAAGGCATGTATTCAGTGCTTCGACCATCGCCTTCGTAGTGCCACATTCGCAAGTCTGAAAAATTCTCGCAATATTCGTTAAGATACTCATTGAATAGCGCTATTTTGGGGGTCAGTATCTCTATGCTCGGAAGGGACCGGCTGCACTCAAGGGAAAAGGCGACCCCGTATCTGAGGAAGTCCCCCTCAATACCGATGTTAAATTGAAGTTCTTTCCTGCCTCCATAATGCCATCCCCACTCTTCAAATACTGTTCTTTTATCGAATAGTTGATTGGATGAAAGCCTCGAATGGTTATTTATTTTTTTTCGAATATTCTGTAGCTTGCCAATTTCATATGCTTTTGACTTTTTGTTAATTTCCGCTGCTACATGTGCCAAAAAATGCATCAAACAGCTCCCTGTAGGTGATTGATCCGAACTGAGCCAGTTCTTTAACTGTGCAGGCCAATATACGATTTTAAACGAATAAGCACGACATGCCTAAGGAATCGACATAGAGACAAAAACCATTGTTGAGCATTCATAATTGCAGGCTATCGTTTAGCCAGTAGGATGTCCATCGAACCTCTGGCCGATTGCTGCTTGTCGCGAAAGACTGACAATGAGCCGCACCTGCCATTTTGTGAATGCGTCAGTGGGAATTGTTAGGTTTTTTTGGTTATAAGTGCTTTAAGTTGGGCAACCGTGAGCCAAGGCCTTGAGCGATGGAGTATTCTATGGCAATTAGAACACACCATTGCAATATCAGTGATTTTGGTTTTTTGTGAGGACTGCATCTCGCTGATAGGTACTATATGGTGAGCTTCGATGTAATCACTACCTCTTTTGCCATAGACCTTTTCAAAGTCAAAGTTACAGGCCTCGCAGGAAAGGCGCTTATTTGATTTTTTATAAGCCTCCTTCGCCGACTTAACTAGAGCTGCATTTCGCTCGCGAGCTGTATGTTTCCTTTCAACTATTTTCCCCTCAGGAAAGCCTTCTTGAGAAATTTTATTGCTTGTGAAATCTGTGCCCTCTAGGGATAGGCTCCATAACTTTCTTTTTTTATTGAATGGTGATACGCCTAAATCACTGCAATATTTAAGATATTTCTTTTCTAGCCTGTCGTCCTGTGCTAACTTTCCAAGCACTTTAGTGATGGCCGGATTCGTTTCTTTTCCGTCTTTCTTTCGCTGAATGTGAGCGTGAATTGTATTTTTTTATAGCCGATATAGCGACTAGGAGAAAATCGAAGTTCATTTTCGGTCTCGTATGCGATAAAGCAACTGCCCTTTCGAATCAATTCTGAACAGAATAGCTGCTCTTCATCGCTGCCTTCGCAAAGGTAGTCTTCGAAAAGCTGTAAGTTTTCTTCGATTTCAGTTATTGACGTCACAACAGTCATAATCGCTCTCGAGATGGACGGGACATTGGGTAGCACAAGCGCGGCATGCTTATGGAAATCGGCAACAATTTAACGCGCGAATTTAAGCTACCAATTTGCCACTAGTCTGTCCACCGACTGCTATTGGTCGTGAGCGGACGAAGTCGAACGTCGACGACTGTGCCATTTACGCTCTGTCATCCAAGTGCCGTTGCGCAGGCCTACTTCAGGGCTACGGAGACACAAAATTAGTTTTTCACAGGGAATGCCATTCGAGTCATCATTGGTACACAGATGTCCCCTTGAGCAAGGTATTCCATAAAGTATTCCAACAAAAACAATCCAACTGAATTTATCTTGGGAAATCAGCTAGATACCCGATCAATTCAGATTACCCCGGCCCACCATTTCAACGAAAAAAGACGTCCACGGACGTCTTCTTTTGTGCCTGAAAATCCACTGAAACAATGGCTTCACCCCCCTTCAGCTATCACAAGAGCATTTCCAGTTCCGCTCATTAAATCCCCACCTCCCTAGCACCAATACCTGGAATACCAACCAGCGCCAAAGGCAGCGCTCCCACCTGCTCCAGCCATGTACCGGCCTGAGCGTCAGCTAACCCAGACAAAAAGACCAGCAACCGCCACCCCTAATGCGACGACACATAGATGGACGGCCCGGCAGGCGCCGGCAACGCATAAGTCGCCTTCATCCATTCAATCTCCGCCTGTGGCGTTCGGCCGAACAGGCGCTTGAACTCGCGGCTGAATTGCGAGGCGCTTTCATAGCCGACGTTGAACGCCGCCGTCGAGGCGCTCATGGTGTTGCGCAGCATCAATAATCGCGCTTGGTGCAGGCGTGTCGATTTCAAGTACTGCATGGGCGTGGAGTCCGTCACGCTGCGAAAGTGCAGGTGAAAGTTGGGGATGCTCATGTTGGCTTCGTGGGCGAGTGTTTCGACGTCCAGATGCTCGTGGTAGCAGCTGTGGATCTTGCGTATCGCCCGGGTGATCTTGCCGAAGTGCCCCTGGCGACTGAGCGCGGCGCGCATCGAGCCTCCCTGCTCGCCGGTCAGGATCCGGTAGTAGATTTCCCGTATCAGCGAAGGTCCCAGGATCTGCCCTTCGCCCGGGCGACTCATGGCCTCCAGAAAACGCAGCGTCGAGGTGCGCAGCAAGTCGTCCATGGGCGAGGCGTACATGCCTTTGGGTTGTGCATCGCTGGGGCCCAGGGTTTCGTCCACTTGCAACATCAACTCGCTGGCCAGTTGCAGGTCCAGGCGCATGTAGACCGCCAGCATGGGTTCCGCGGCGCTGGCGTCGGTCTTCATGGTGAAAGGAACCGGGACAGACACCACCAGGTAATGCTGGGCGTCGTAGACATAGACGTCGTCGCCCAGGTAGCCACGCTTGCGCCCCTGGCACAGGATCACGATGCCGGGCTCATACAACACCGGCGTACGCGTCAGCGGTCGGTTCGACCGCAGAAAACGGATGTCCTCCAGCGCACTGAGGTTGTAGCCCTCTACCGGTGCGAGCTTTTCCATCAACCGCACCATGCGCGCGGTGCAGGCATCAACCTGGGTCATTGACGAGCCTCTTGCTTGCCATTCAATCGTCCGTCGAACGGCTCAGCGCTTCCCATTGATCGATCTCCCTGGCAACACGGCTCAGCTTGTCACGCACCAGGCTGAGGGCATCACTGCCCAGCAGCAAGTGGGCCGGCGGTGTCGGGCTGTCGATCAGTTGCAACATCGCTCGGGCCGCCTTCTGTGGGTTACCCGGCTGCTTGCCGCTTTTCTCTTCCCGCGCCTTGCGTATCGGGTCGAAACTGGCGTCGTAGTCGGCAATGCTTCGCGGGGTGCGTTGCATCGAACGTCCCGCCCAGTCGGTGCGAAACGAGCCCGGTGCCACGGCGGTCACGAAGATGTTGAACGGCAGCAATTCCTTGCTCAGCGTATCGGAGATACCTTCCAGCGCAAACTTGCTCGCGCAGTAGTAGGCAATGCCCGGCATGGTGATGGTGCCGCCCATGGAGGTGATGTTGAGGATATGTCCGGCGCGGCGCTCGCGGAAATAGGGCACGAAGGCCTTGGTCACCGCCACCGCGCCGAACACGTTGACGTCGAACTGGCGGCGCATCTCCTCCAACGGCGACTCTTCGAAGATGCCCTCATGGCCATAGCCGGCATTGTTGACCAGCACGTCGACCGGGCCATGGCTGGCTTGTATGGCGGCGACGACGCTGTCGATCCGCTCGAAGTCGGTGACATCCAGGAGCACACCATGGGCCTGATACGGGGACAGTGCCTCGAAAGCCTGCAATGCCGCGTCACTGCGCACGGTGCCGATCACCCGATGGCCCGCCGCAAGCGCTTCCCGCGCCAGGGCATTGCCCAGGCCGCTGCTGACGCCGGTGATGAATAGGGTTTTTCTGCTGCTCATGGTGAGCCTCCAATCAAGTGGGAACGAGGCCATGCTAGCGACGCAGAACCTCGACACCTATGCCGGTTTGCCTTGCAGCATTGCCTATTCCTATCAGGACTCGGATACCAGGCCCCGTCTCGCGCATCGGCTCCCACACATTTGCACTGACGTCAGCCGCCTGAATATAATGCGAGTCATTATCAATTATGTATGTTTCCGGGATGCTGATGCGCAGCAACGACACACTGGGCAATGCCGACCTCACCCTGCTCTATCGCAGCCACCATTCCTGGTTGCACAGCTGGCTGAGCCGGCGCATCGGCTGTCACGAAAGCGCGGCGGACCTGGCGCAGGACACGTTTGTACGTCTGCTCAAATCGCGTCAATTGAGCCCCTTGCGCGAACCCCGGGCTTATCTGAGCAGCATCGCCCGTGGGCTGATGATCGATCGGTATCGCCGTCGCGAGCTCGAACGCGCCTACTTCGAGAGCCTCGCGCTGCTCCCTCCACAAGCGGCCCCCTCTGAAGAAGAACGCTTGCTGATTCTTGACAGCCTCGAGCGGATCGACCGCCTACTGGACCTGCTCAAGCCAAGGGTGCGCGAGGCGTTTCTGTTGGCCCAGCTCGACGGTTGGACATGCCAGCAAATAGCCGAAAAACTGGGTGTTTCCCGCTCCACGGTGGAACGCGACTTGGCCAAGGCCCTGCAACACTGCTATCGCTCGCGTTATGCCGAACAGTGAAGCGCAAGCGCTGGATCCGGCGGTGGTCGATCAGGCGATCCACTGGCTGGTACGCCTACGCTTCAATCCTGCCGATGAGCAAACCCAGCGCAGTTTCGAGCACTGGCTGCAGCAGCGTCCGGAACATCGGTTAGCGTGGCAGCGTGTGGAAGCGCTTGGCGATGACTTCGCGGGCGTGCCACCTGATTTGGCCCGGCACACCCTCAAGGGCGCCCGCTCAGGCCTGCATCGGCGCCAAAGCCTCAAGCTACTGGGTGCATTGGCCACCTTGGGTGGTGCGACCTGGCTGGGCCGCGACTACACGCCGCTGCCGGCCATGCTTGCCCAGCAGCACAGTAAGACCGGCGAGCGAAAGCGCTTCCAGCTCGATGATGGCAGCCTTATCCAGCTCAACAGCGACAGTGCGGTCGACAGCTATTTCAATGCACAGCGGCGCCTGATCGTTCTGCGACGCGGCGAAATCATCGTGAACACCGATGCGGACGCAGGCTCGGCTCAACCGCGTCCGTTCTGGGTGCAAACGCGCGACGGATTGATCAGCACTTTGGATGCCCGGTTCCTCGCGTATGAGCGTGACGACGGGACCCTCATCTCGGTGCAGCGCGGCGCAGTCAGCGTATTTCCTGGATCCACTCAAACCCTTGCGGATAACAACACGGTCCAGGCCGGCAATCAGCGGCTGTTCACCTCAAATGGCGTTCGTGAATTCAAGGATAACGGCCTGGATGTATGGAGCTGGAGCGACGGAGTGATCAGCGCACGCAATATGCGCCTCGGTGATTTCATCGGGGCCTTGTCGCGCTATCGCCCTGGCCTGTTGCGCTGCGCCGAAGATATCTCGGGCCTGCGGGTTTCCGGCACCTTTCAACTTGCCGACACCGACCAGGTATTGGCATTGGTTGCGCAGTCACTGCACCTGCGGATCGATTATCGAACCCAATATTGGGTGACGTTGAGCGCCGCCAGCTAAGTGTTTTCTTCGCCGCCTATCAATATCAAATAAAAATGAGGTGATTTCTCATTCTCGTTCGGCATGTAAGAAAAGGCCGACCTACAGGCCGATCTGCCGATCCCCTTTCCACGGAGCGAGTTAATGAGTGCGTCCCCGGTTCCCCAGCGTCATCGACTGAATCGTGCCATCCACGGTGCGGTCTTCGGCGTCATCGTCAGCAGCTATGCGCTACCCACCCTGGCGCAGCCCTCGACCGTTGAGCAGACCCACCCGGTGCACCAGTGGAATATTCCCGCCGGTCCCCTGGCACCGGCGCTTGACCGCTTTGCCCGCGAGGCGGGTATCAGTCTTTCCTTCGATGCTTCAAGCGTAGCGAACCGCAATACCCGGGGCGTGAGCGGCACACTCGATACGCCCGAAGCGCTGTCGTCGTTGTTGCAGGGGAGCGACATAGCGATACAGCAGCAAGGCCCGAACGCTTACTTGCTGACGCCGCAAACCAAGGCGGACGGCGAACTCGAGGACTATCGCCTCGCGCCCATCCTCGTCAACGCCAAGGCCAGGGTAGACGGAACCGAAGACCCCAACTCGGTGGTTGCCCAGGAACTCTGGGTCGGCGGCAAGGTGGCCACCAGCATCCTCAACACGCCCGCCTCGGTTTCCGTGGTCACCGACAAGGAAATGAAGCAACGCAGCGCGAGCACGACCGAAGAACTGTTGCAATACACGCCCGGGGTCATTACCGACTATTACGGCACTGACGACCGCAACGATTACTTCCAGATCCGCGGCTTCCAGGCCACGACCTATCGGGACGGCCTGACCCTGGGTTCGATGCGCGGTGTGCGCGAAGAGCCTTTCGCCTATGAGCGCGTTGAAGTAATACGCGGGGCCAACTCGACGCTGTTCGGTCCGGCCGACCCGGGCGGCTCGGTGAACTTTGTCAGCAAGAAGCCGCGCTTCGACAAGTTTGGCCAGGGCTACGTCACCTACGGTTCTTTCGACCATGTCGAAACCGGTATCGATGTCGGGGACGCGCTGAACGAAAACAAAACCGTAGCCGGTCGCTTCACGGCAAAGATGCAAGACAGCGATCGCGAGTACGACCACTCGCGGGACGACAACAAGTTCTTGATGGGCGGCCTGACCTGGTCACCCACGGACTTCACCTCGGCCTCGGTGATCGTGGACTATCTGAAAACCCAGAGCTCGCCCAACAGCGGCGGTTACCCACTGGACAAGGAATACGACCGTGACAAGTTCTACGGCGAGCCCAGCTACAACTTCCACGATGTCGAACGCACCAACATCAGCGGCACCTTCAGCCATGATTTCGACAATGGCTTCGTGTTGCGCAGCAACCTGCGCTACAGCGAACTGACCGATGATTTCGGCTATGTGTTCCTCAGCGACTCCCCTACCCGCACCGGCACCACGGTCCCGCGTTACATCTTTGGCACTGACAGCGACGCCGAGCAACTGAACGGCAACTTGATGCTGCAATACGATGCCCGCTTCGAAAACATCGACAGCAGTACGCTGGTGGGCGTCGAGTATGGCGACTCTTCAACCGAGGAACGCTCCGTATATGCCACCACAGGCTCCATCGACCTGGCCAACCCCGTGTTCACGGGTGTGCCCAGCGGCGTAGCGCCCTATAGCAACGACAAGCTCGACACAAAAACCAAGGCCGTGTTCCTGCAGCAGAACCTGTCCTTCTATGAGCGCTTTATCGTCACCGCCGGTGTGCGCAACGACTCGCTGGATCTGTCCAGTACCGACATCAACAACGTAAAAGAGTCGGATAACTTCTCCGAAACCTCCTATCGCGGCGCACTGACCTATATCGTCAACGACGAAGTGTCCACCTACGTCAGCATGGTCGAGTCGGTGTCGCCACCCACGGTCGGCGTGGTCCCCAAGACAGGCAGGCAGTATGAAGTGGGGGTGAAATATGCGCCCATCGGCATGGACGCGCTGTTCTCGGCGGCCGTCTACGACCTGACCCAGGAAAATGTCAGCATCGCCGTCGTACTGCCCAGCGGTGTCATCGAGCAGCAAACCGTTGGCGAATCACGGGTACGCGGCCTGGACCTGGAAGCCAAGGCTGAGCTCACCCCTAACCTGAGCCTGGTGGGTGGCTACTCTTATATGGAGTCCGAAGTGTTGCGCGGTACTTTGTACGACGGCAGTTCACTCAAAGGGAATGAGTTCGCCACGGCCCCCAAACACTCCGCGTCGCTGTGGAGCTATTACAACATCCCCGACACCGATGTCAGCGTTGGCCTGGGTGCACGTTATGTGGGCTCCTATTACTTCGACGCGGCCAACACCGGCACCAGCGATGGCACGACGCTCTTCGATGCGGCCTTCAACTACAAACTCTTCAAAGGCACTGACCTGGCGGTTAACGTCAGTAACTTGCTAGATGAGCAACATGTGGTTGGTTCGGGGACTGCGAACTACTACAACCCGGGCCGCGAAGTCACGGCGAAGTTGAGTTACAACTGGTAAAAGCTGGCCGTTCATGATTGGGGCTCGGCCTGATGTGGGTCAGTCATTGAACGGCGTAAACCTGTGGGAGCACAACTTGCTCCCACAGGTTTGAACCTACAGAGCCAGACTGCGGCGAGCATCAAATACCCGGGCCGCTGACGCGAGCCGGCAACCTGGCCAACCGATCCCAACCCTCGGCACTGATCCCGGAACAGTTCAGCAACGCCAATGTGTGCAGTGGCAATTGCTCCAACACCGGCACTGCGGCTGAGGTAATCCGCGATTCCCCGGGATCTGCTGAGATCGTCAGATCACTCAACGGCAGCCGAGCGAGGTGGGCCACTCCGGCGTCGGTGAGCCAAGGGCTGTCATACAAACCCAGGCGCCGCAGCGGCAGATCGCGCAGGCAGGCCAGGTCAGCATCGCGCAGATCCAGGCCGCTTATTTCAAGTTGCTCCAGCGGCAAGCCCAGCTCGACGAGCTTGCGCAGAACCTTGCCATCGACACCGCGACAGAAGCTGAGATTCAGCCGCTTCAGTGGCAGGCCGGCCAGCTGTTTCAGTTCCTTCCAAATTAGGTCGTTCAATGACAGGTCAAGGGACTCCAACTCCAAACCACGTAGATCGCTCAACGTATCTGCATCAATGCCTTGTACATCGGAGAGCCCCAGGCGCTTGAGTGGAAACCCGTGCAGCACATCGAGCCGCTCAATTGTTTGACGTGAAGATTTGAGATTCAGGTCGGCGAGTGGCATGCCTTCCAATATCTCAAGGTCGCCCTCGCAAACATACGAAGAGGGAAGCGAGAGCCGTTCGATGGGCAGACCCACAATAGCGTGCAGCGTGGCGTCCGTTGCGTAACATTGATCCAGGCTCAGGGAGCGCAACGCGCTCAGGTGGGAGAGCCATGCAGGGTCCTTCAGGATTGCGCTGCTCCAGCCGAGGGACAGTTGCTCAAGGGGGTGACTGCCTAAGTGCGCCATCCCACGGGACGTCAGCTCGCCGACGCGTTCCAGCGTGAGTGATCGCAATCTGAGGTTTGACAGCCCGAGAAGGCCATCGTCGGTGACGTCATCGCAACGGTTCAACGACAACTCCTGCAGCGGGCTATTGCCGAGGTGTTGAAGGATTTTGTCGTCGAAGTCTTCACCGTAGGTGCTTAACTTCAGCCGGCGCAGCCGTTCGAGGGAAGGCAGGCTGGTGGCGTTATCGTCGCGGGAGAATCCGCTGATTTCCAGGTTCTCGAGAGCGAGGCCTGGGAAGCGTTGCCATACACTTTGATCGCAGCTGAAACGTGGGCTGTTGAGCACCAGCGTGCGTAAAGGCAGCCCAGCCAGGGCGTCGCACCACGCCGGCTCGGCGTTATCCAACTCCAAATGATCGACCGGCAGGTTGCGAAGCTGCGCCAGCAATGGTCCGGGGCGGTTGGCATGTGCTGTGGTGTTCAACTGAGTAATGACGATGTTAGCGGCCGGATCGCACAGGCCTGCGGCGAGGCGTACGCCGTCCAATGAAACCTCGGCGGTGTCGAGCAGATCGCGGTACAGCGCGGCACGTGTGGTGATGTCATCGGGGTGGGTGGCGAGTTGGGTGGTCAGCGCGTTGCGGGTGGGGTTGTGCACGGTTTGTGAGTCCGAAGTGGGCGAGCGCTGGGCAGGCTGCGAAAGAGAAAAGTGGCCATAAGGGAAGCACAAAAAAGAGCCTTGCTGAAGAGGATGTTGAGACGGAAAACGAGGTACCCCGGCCTTGTTCCGAATTACAGATTTCTAGCAGAAGATCAACGACGGCGCCCCTCAGGACAACTCACCCACCTAAAGGCTGTACAAATCCCCTGTGGCGAGGGAGCTTGCTCCCGCTGGGCTGCGCAGCAGCCCCCCTCTATGAACGCTCCGCACCCAAACGGAAGCAAACACCTCGCCGCCGACAGCCCAACCCCACGTAACGAATACCACCACAGACAGGCTAAACGTCCTACATCAAGCTCGGAAAGCGGCGTCTTGTAGCACCCGGACAAGGCGGCCTATATTCCGTCGTCGTCCTAATGGCGACTCGGGTTTGGCGACTCGATTAACGAGGTAGCTCCTTTCAATTGAATGAGGTACTACCGATGAAACGATACATGCCCATCACCGGCATCGATTGCATCCCCGCCACCCTGCTCATCGACACCGAAGCCCCGCTCGACGTCCTCTTCGAAACCGCCGACTACCGCATCCGTACCGTGACTCAACTGCTGGAAAACATCGCATTCCGCTCGGAAATCAGCTCCGACACGCTGGTGCTCTCCGACCTTTGCAAATGCTGACGATATCGCTGCGCGATGGGTGTGATGTGATGGATGTGATTGGGAGGCGGTTGCGGGCGCAGGCGGCTGAGTAAATGAAAACGGGCGACCTTTGTCCCGACCCTCGGGGCGACTACATCCATCTGCTGCGATGAGCTGTGGCGCAGTTCGTCAAGAACTGCGCCACATATTTATCCGACAATGGCGCAGTTCTGGGAACTGCGCCAAATTGCGCCAAAATCTTCTCAACAGCGCCAACACAAACATGCCTTCGACCACTGACATACCGCAAAAAAGGGGACAGATTTATTTTAGAACACACCGAGCAAGCTAATAAGCCTGCCCTCTCTGCATCTCATAAAATAAATCTGTCCCCTTTTTCTTTCGGAAGAAAGATCCCAACCTGGTCGTACACATGGATCCCTCCACCCGTGAGGATCATCTGCTGATCAACCATGAGCACGGCCTGCTGGGCAAGCCTGAAGTACGTCAGGCCCTGGACCTTGCGATCAACAAGAAATCCCTGGTCGATACCGTGACCTTCGGCCATGGCCAGGTGGCTTATTCCTACATTCCTAAAGGAGCGCTTTATCACAATGCCGATAACCTGCAGCGCCCGTACGACCCGGAAAAAGCCAAAAAAATGCTGGCAGATGCAGGCGCCTCAGGCCTGAAGCTCAACTATGTGGTCAATGCGGGCAATGAAGCCGACGAGCAGATCGCCGTGCTGGTCCAGCAACAGCTCGCAGCAGTCGGCGTGACAGCCACCTTGCAGAAAGTCGACCCAACCCAGAGTTGGCAAATGCTGATCGACGGCGATTACGATCTGTCCGTGATGTACTGGACCAACGACATCCTCGACCCGGACCAGAAGACCACCTTCGTGCCGGGACATGACACCAACATGAATTACATGACCCGCTACAAGAACGACAAGGTCAAGGATCTGGTCGCGGCCGCGCGGGTAGAAGTGGACCCGACCAAGCGCAAGCAGATGTATACCGACCTTCAGGCAATCGCCAAGCAGGACGTCAACTGGATCGATCTCTACTACAGCCCGTACATCAATATTTCGCGCAAGAACATCGAGCACTTCCAACAAAACCCACTGGGACGCTTCTCTCTTGAGGAAACAGTGAAGCGCTAGCGAGTAGTGGCAACGCCTTGATCACGAATCGAGGCTTGCCACTTGATGGCCGAGCAACATCGGCCGCTCCCCGGTCATCTCACACAGCAGCGCTGTGACGGCGTCCCCTTCAACCGTGCCATGCTCTTGCAGAAAGCCCGCCACGGCGCTGACCGCCGGCCAGTAACGGTGCACCAGGCAACTGCAACGCGCGATGGCCTGGGCTTGGGCGTCGAGCAGCTTGCGCGGTGGCAGCAGGCTGATCAGCTCGTGCCCCCGTTCCAGGTCACCCCGGCCGCTGCCCCTGATCAGCCGGTCGGACCTGCGGTGCCGGTAGACCGCCTCGGCCACTGGCCCGGCGAAGCAATGGAGCAGGTCACGCTCGATGGCATCGATCATCGAGGGCAGGTATTCAGCGATCCCCGGCGCGTCGAAGGCCGGACGCGAAACAAGGTAGTCGGCTTCGACCAACCCTTCTGCGTACTGCGGGTTGCCGCGCAGGTCGAACAGAGGCCCCGCGCAGGCTTCGACCTTGGTGCGCACGCTGATGCGCTTTATAGGTAGGCCATTCCACCAGAAGGCCAGGGCATGACCCGCTTCGTGGAAGGCCGTGCTGCGCGGGCATTTGTTCATGATGGGGTCCGTCACGGCAGGCGCCCTTCCTATCATCTGCCTCCCCCCCGGGCGCCGATAAAAGATTACTCCTATCGACCGTTAATACTGCGCCTATTAGCTATCTGGCAAAGGGGGACTAGCCTGAATTCAGGCTGGTGCAATCCGGCCCGTGAAACCTGACAAGAGATAGGAAGCGTTCAGAAACGTACTGGGCTTGCCGTGTGCCACCGTACTGGCAATTAGAGGTTGTCGCGTGGCCAAACATGATCTGTTGAACGAACTGTGAGCCCTGCGCCCTGTGTAATTCGCCTGTCGCTATTCGAAGCCCCCGCCGGGCTGGATAGCTGGATGAATACGACCAAAGGTAGCTTCTCATGGCAAACGAATCGAAATGCCCGTTCAATCACGCCGCTGGCGGTGGCACAACGAACCGCGACTGGTGGCCAAACCAACTGAATCTGAAGATCCTGCACCAGCACTCCTCGCTGTCCGACCCAATGGGCGAGGATTTCAACTATGCCGAAGCCTTCAAGCGCCTGGACTTCCAGGCTTTGAAACAAGACCTGCATGCGCTGATGACCGACTCGCAAGAGTGGTGGCCGGCGGACTTCGGCCACTATGGACCGCTCTTTGTCCGCATGGCCTGGCACAGTGCAGGCACCTACCGCACCGGTGATGGGCGCGGTGGGGCGGGTTCCGGCCAGCAGCGGTTTGCACCGCTCAACAGCTGGCCCGACAACGTCAGCCTCGACAAGGCCCGTCGGCTGCTGTGGCCGATCAAGCAGAAGTATGGCCGCAACATCTCCTGGGCCGACCTGATCGTCCTCACCGGCAACGTCGCGCTGGAGTCCATGGGCTTCAAGACCTTCGGCTTTTCCGGTGGTCGTGCCGATGTCTGGGAGCCGGATGAAGACGTCTACTGGGGCTCCGAAAACAAATGGCTGGGGGGCGACGTTCGCTACGGCAAGCCCGACAAAGCCGCCATGCAGGAGCCCGGCGAAGGCCAATTGGTGGCCGAACCTGGCAACGAAGAAAGCCGCACCGAGGAAGGACGCAACCTGGAGAACCCGCTGGCCGCCGTGCAGATGGGGCTGATCTATGTCAACCCGGAAGGCCCCGAGGGCCAACCGGACCCGGTCGCCGCCGGGCTGGATATTCGCGAAACCTTCGGCCGCATGGCGATGAACGACGAAGAAACCGTAGCACTGATTGCCGGCGGCCACGCCTTCGGCAAGACCCACGGCGCCGGGCCTGCGGATAACGTCGGCGCGGAGCCCGAAGCCGCTGGCCTGGAGCTGCAAGGGCTGGGCTGGAAAAACACCTTCGGCACCGGCAAGGGGCCCGATACCATCACCAGTGGCCTGGAAGTCACCTGGACCACCACGCCCACCCGCTGGAGCAACAACTATCTGGAGAACCTGTTCGGCTTCGAATGGGAACTGACCAAGAGCCCGGCAGGCGCGCATCAATGGACGCCAAAAAACGGCGCAGGCGCGGGCATCATCCCCGATGCCCATGACCCGGCCAAACGGCGTAATCCAACGATGTTGACCACCGACCTGGCGCTGCGCTTCGACCCGATCTACGAAAAAATCTCCCGGCGTTTCCTGGAAAACCCGGAGCAATTGTCCGACGCCTTTGCCCGCGCCTGGTTCAAGCTGATCCACCGCGACATGGGCCCGCTCTCACGCTACCTAGGCCCGGAACTGCCCAACGAAGAACTGCTGTGGCAAGACCCTATCCCGGCGGTCGACCATCCGCTGGTCAACGACAGCGACATCGCCGCCCTCAAAGGCAAGCTGCAGGCCTCGGGCCTCACGGTTCCACAGCTGGTGTCCACAGCGTGGGCCGCGGCTTCCACCTTCCGTGGTTCCGACAAACGTGGCGGTGCCAACGGTGGCCGCCTGCGCCTGGCCCCGCAGAAGGATTGGCCAGCCAACCAGCCAGAACAACTGGCCCAAGTGCTGGCGACCCTGGAAAGGGTTCGGAGCGAGTTCAACACGGCCCAAGCCGACGGCAAGAAAATCTCCCTGGCGGACCTGATCGTGCTGGCCGGCAGCGCCGGTATCGAACAGGCCGCGAAAAATGCCGGGCTCAGCGTGACGGTACCGTTCACGCCAGGACGCATGGACGCGAGCCAGGAGCAGACGGACGTCGAGTCGTTCGGTTTTCTCGAGCCCATCGCCGATGGTTTCCGCAACTACCTCAAGGGCCGGTACCGCGTGTCCGCCGAGGCACTGCTGATCGACAAGGCACAACTGTTGACCCTCACTGCCCCGCAAATGACGGCACTGATTGGCGGCCTGCGGGTACTGGATACCAACGTCGGCCACACCGCGCACGGTGTCTTTACCCAACGGCCAGGCACCTTGAGCAACGACTTTTTCGTCAACCTGCTCGACATGGGCGTGGAATGGAAAGCCCTTTCCGACACTCAGGAAACCTTCGAAGCTCGCGACCGCAAGACCGGCCAGGTCAAATGGACCGGCACTCGCGTCGACCTGGTCTTCGGCTCCAACGCGCAGCTGCGGGCCCTGGCCGAAGTCTATGCAAGCCCGGATGCCCAGGAGCAGTTCGTCAAGGACTTCATCGCGGCGTGGGTCAAGGTGATGAACCTGGATCGGTTCGATCTGCGGTGAAAAGCGCCCAAGTCCATGAGGTCGTGCAAGGAGCGGCCTCATGAACTTTTCTTCACCCCGCGCCTGCGTGGGATTGGGTAAAGTCCCCTCGCTCATTCAAGAAACTAAGGTTTTAGCCCGCGCTCCCAGCGGGCTTTTTTTTGCCTGCCATTCAGCGAAACCGCGATATCCGGAAAAAATCTTTCAGATCCAGCCCCCGCCGCCGATAAAGCCCTGCACACGTTTTTGCTGGCTCTTAACAACAACAATCTTCCAGCGTACTGACGATCAAGCAGCACAACGTTCCTGGAGGAATTTGATGAATAGCTGGTTTGGCAACATTAGCGTCAACATGAAATTGGGCCTGGGCTTCGGCCTGGTGCTGGTACTGACCTGCCTGCTGGCCCTGACCAGTTGGACCAGCCTGGGCGGCCTGATCCAGCGCAGCAACTGGATGAGCGATATCACTCAGCTCAACGCCGGCCTGACCAAACTTCGCGTCACCCGCCTGCAATACATGCTGACCAATGGCGACGAAACCGCCGCACAAAATGTGCAGACCACCCTCGATGGTTTCGTGGCGCAACAGAATGCCCTGCTCAGCAGCTTCAAGAGCCCGGCAAACGTCAAGCTGCTCAAGGAGCAGAGCGCGGTCATCAGTGCCTATCAGGTTTCCCTGAACAAAATGCGCAGCGCCTACCGCACCGGCAACAGCGCCCGCGACGCCATGGGCGCGAACGCCGAGGTCGCCTACAAGCTGATCGAGGCCATCGACGCCGACGTGCGGCACATGGCCCTCAGCGATGAACGTTTCGTCCAGTTCCAGGCCATCACCGAGGCCAAACAGGCCTTCATGCTGGCCCGCTATGAAGTGCGCGGCTACACCGCCAACAGCAACGCCGACACCGAACGCAAGGCCATCGCCCAACTGGACGCCGCCATCGCTTCGCTCGAGCCGCTGAATGAACATTTCTCCAGCAGCCGCCAGGATGAACTGCGCCAGTTGGAAAACGCCCTGACCCAGTACCGCAGCGCCGTGCAGGCCTTCAAGCTGGCCACCGCCGATGTGGTCCAGGCCCGCAAGGAAATGACCGACCAGGGCACGACCATCGTGGCCTTGAGCGAGCAGCTGTACCAGATCCAACTCGACCGCCGCGACGCTGAAAGCGCCGAGGCCCGCACCCTGCAACTGATCAGCACCCTGCTGGCGTTGCTGGTCGGTGTTATTGCGGCCGTCATCATTACCCGCCAGATCACCGGCCCGCTGCGCGAAACCCTGGCCGTGGTCGAACGCATTGCCAGTGGCGACCTGTCGCAGAATGTCATCGTCACCCGCCGTGACGAACTGGGCGTGCTGCAACAAGGCATCGCACGCATGGGCGTGACCCTGCGTGACCTGATCAGCGGCATCCGCGATGGCGTGACCCAGATCGCCAGCGCCGCCGAAGAGTTGTCCGCCGTGACCGAGCAGACCAGCGCCGGGGTCAACAGCCAGAAAGTCGAGACCGACCAGGTCGCGACCGCCATGCACGAGATGACCGCCACGGTCCAGGAAGTCGCGCGCAACGCCGAAGAGGCCTCCCAGGCAGCCGCCGCCGCGGATGGCGAAGCCCGCGCCGGCGACAAGGTGGTCAGCGAAGCCATCGCCCAGATCGAACGCCTGGCCAGCGAAGTGGTGCGTTCCACCGACGCCATGACCGTGCTGCAACAGGAAAGCGACAAGATCGGCAGCGTCATGGACGTGATCAAGGCCGTGGCCGAGCAGACCAACCTGTTGGCGCTCAACGCCGCCATCGAAGCGGCCCGCGCCGGTGAAGCCGGGCGTGGTTTCGCCGTGGTGGCCGACGAAGTCCGTGGCCTGGCCCAGCGCACGCAGAAATCCACCGAGGAAATCGAAGGCCTGGTGGCCGGCCTGCAGAACGGTACCCAGCAAGTGGCCGCCGTGATGAACAACAGCCGCAGCCTCACCGACAGCAGCGTGGCCCTGACGCGCAAGGCTGGGGAATCCCTGGGAAACATCACCCGCACGGTGTCGAACATCCAGTCGATGAACCAGCAGATCGCCGCCGCTGCCGAGCAGCAAAGCGCCGTGGCCGAGGAGATCAGCCGCAGCATCATCAACGTGCGCGACGTGTCAGAACAGACCGCCGCCGCCAGCGAAGAAACCGCCGCCTCCAGCGTGGAGCTGGCGCGGCTGGGTAATCAATTGCAGATGATGGTGAGCCACTTCAGGGTTTGATCATGGATCAACGCCCGGCTCCGATGGGATACGGGCGTTATGGATGAAGCACTCTTCAAGCGTTCCAGGGGTTGATGACTTCAACCCCTGAGCACTCAAAGTCTCGGGTATTGCGAGTTGCAATCAGCGCCCAGTGAGTACGGCAAATAGCGGCAAATCGGCCATGCTTGCCGTCCTCCTCCCCCAGGGGAACCCACCGGTACCAAAAACCGCCCCACGTATCGCCCTTTCGTACACATCTTCCCCTGAAGTCCTACCGTTTTTTTCTGCGTGCTCCTGTACGGTTTTCTCCCGAAACGCACATTTCGTTCGAACAGGAGATAGACCCCACATGGACGTTAGCAACGACTCGCTGCTGCACCGGCTCGTCGCCTTCCCTGCCCGCAAGAAAACTTCAGAAACTAAATTCAGAACAGCCCTGCAGCACATGGGTGTGACGTCGGTGTTCGACATCGTGCGCATGGACAAAGCGCAGTTCGCCCTCGAACTCGCCAAGCACAGCGACGCGGATGGCGGGCGGGTGTATGACAGCGCTGTGAGTTATGCCGGACAAATCAGCCGCCTGTACCAGGAGCACCGCGTATCTCCCAGGAAGGACACCCAGCCAAGTTTCCGGCACAGCCTGGATTCGGATTCAACGCCAGCGTCCGTCGGTTATCAGGCACTCTTCGAAGAAAATTGGGATCAGTTCTGCAACGAAGGCGACATCGCCGCCATCGACTCACCGGTGGCGTATCTACGAGCCCTTTATCTGTTCGCCCGGCAATTGGAGCAGCTACCGGCCTCAGTGCAAGCCGCCAGGATCGCCCTGGAAGAGCGACGGCCGGACCTCGGCAAGCTGATGCTCGATCGACAGAGCGCCTTCGCCACGTGCCCGATGCTTGAGATCATCAACGACACCCTGCGCAGCAACATCGCGGCGCACCTGGCCAGTACCGGCAGGAACGAGACCGTCCAGCAGGTGCTGGCCAGCGAGCACTATCCCTTTTCGCTGCCCTACGACCTGCACCATCACCAGTGCCTGCTCGGGCTGGGCGCAGGCAAACCCGCGCTAGGCGAGCTGAACTATCGGATCAGCCTGCAATTGCCATTTTCACCAGGCCCCTCGACGTATGGTCAGGTCACGACCTCTCATCACGATGCCCAAAAGCTGTTGTCCGGACTCAGCCCGGAACAACAGAATCTGCTGCTCGCGCCAAGCGCTTCAAGCGCCAGGCCTGACGCGCTGAAGAAAAGCTATGGCACCCAGGACATCACACGCCTGGATCAGCTCGATTTTTTCCAGGAACGCACCGGGCTGACGACGGACCTGGTGGAACAATTCCTGGCGCAAGGCCGCTACAGCCCTCGCAGCTCGATCAACAGCCCAGACGCAACACAAAGCGCTTATGGCGCCAGCTACATCAACGGGTCGGAAAGTACTCCCGCCCTGCGCATCGAAACCCAAGGGGCTTCGCGCGTCTTCATGCACTATTCCGATGAACGTTTCGACCGTCTCCAGCGCATGATCCGCCTGCATCGCTGGACCGGTATCCCCGTGGCCGAACTGGACACGCTGATCATTAATGCCCTGCGATCCGAGGGAAGCGACACACTCAGCGCCAACACGTTGCGCACCCTTGGCGTCTACCGGTATCTGAACCAACGTCATGGCATCGCGCCTGAAGAGTTCGCTTCTTTGCTGCACGACATGCCGATTGAAGCCTGCGGGGAGCGAGTCCCGTTGTTCGATCAGGTGTTCAACCGCACCCGCTTGCTTGAAAACCCCGTGTGGCAACTCCCCAAGAAGCCACTGGCCGTCACCGACCAGCAAACCTTCAGTTACTTGAGTGCCGGCCTCGGATTGCCCATGACCCACGACGCGTTGCCATTGCTTGCGCAACAGAGCGAACAATACCTGCCGGGGTTGGAACACGACCTGCCCACGGTTTCATCCCTCTACCGCCAGGCCCGCATCGCCCGGATGCTGGGCCTATCGCCGCTGGAGTGCACCGAGCTGGCCCGACTATTGGGCGGGGACGATTACGGCAAGGCACTGGTGACCGGGCGACTGTCTCCCCCGGCATCCTCAACGCCCGACATTCTCGACGTACTGATGGCCCTGGATTGGTCCGTCGGCTGGCTCAGGCAAAACGGGCTCGATGTGCAGCAGTGGTGTCGTCTGTTCGCTGAACCAGAAGCGGGCTTGCCGCTGAGCCAGAACCTGAAACAACGCCTGGCGAAACTTCGAGCGGACACCAACGCCGAACACGACCCTCAGCACCTGATTGAAACCCTGCTGCATGACATGGCCGACCTTTCCACCGAGCTCGTCCCTCACGTGATGCAAATGGCCGACACCGATGCCGAGGCGCTTGTCGCGGCCATCAAGGCTGTCCCGGGCATCATGCCTCAGGCGTTGGCAAAGGTACTTCGCGCCGCCGAGGCTTGCCAACACCTGCACCTGGACAGCAGCACGCTGAACGCCTTGATGGAAAACCCGACATGGCTGGCCTCGAACGCTTCCAGAGCCCTCACGCCGCAGACGCTGTATCTGCTCGAGCGTTTCAGCCATTGCGCCCGTCACCAGGCGCAGTCGGAAGAAAACCTGCTGCACTACCTGCACGTCGCCAACCAGGACGGCCAACAGGCGGAAAACGAAGCCAACAGTATGTTGGCCAGCCTCCTGAACTGGAACAGCGAAGAAGTGCAACGCCTCACGGCGCAATTGGAACCGCGACGCGCAACGTCAATGGAAGCGGTGGATTGGGTCATGCGCTGCCAGGCGTGTTGCGTCAGCACAGGGCTGTCGGCAGAGCTGCTGCTCAAGGCAACCGCACTGACTACCCAGAGCCCTGCATCGGATTGGAAAACCGTCGGCGAAGCGCTGATCGCGGCCAGCCATTGACCACCCCCACTTCAATATTCAAGGATCGAATATGACCGTTGCCCTGAAAAAGCAGCTCGATGAAAGCCTGCGCGATGCCCTGCTGGCGCTCTATCTGAACAAGGTCGCGCCCGACCAGGCCACGACAAAAAACCACCAGCTCAAGACAGCCCGTGACCTCTACGAATACTGGCTGCTCGATGTGCTGGTCAGCCAGGACGTGCCCACCACGCCAGTGGCCTGCGCCATTGCCAGCCTGCAGCAGTACATCAACCGCATCCTGATGAACCTGGAGCCCGGTTACGACCCGGCCAGTATTGGCGCCGAGCGTCTGAAAACGTGGCGCGATGAGATGCATCAGTACCCCACCTGGGCCGCCCATCAAAAACTGCTGTACTTCCCCGCGACTTATCTCGACCCCGCCCTGAGGGCCAACAAAAGCGAGAATTTCCGGCAATTGGAAAACGAGCTCAGCCAGAACCAGATTCAACCCGATGCCGTTCAAACGGCGGTCATGGCCTACCTGACTCGCTTCGAAGAAGTCGCCAACCTGAACATTCTCAACGGCTACATCGACGGCTCGGACTTTGCCAACAGCACCTATTACTTCATTGCCAAATCTCGCTCCGAAAATAGCTACTTCTGGCGCTCGTTGAACATGGCCCAGCGTCCACTCGACGGCACGCCACTGCCACCACCGGCCATCGCGCCCAAGCGGGACCAGTCGGATCCGTACGCCTGGTCGGACTGGGAAAAAGCCGACGTGCCCATTCCCGAGAATGCGGCCGAGCACTCGATTCGGCCGGTCTGGTTCAACAATCGTCTGTTCGTGACCTGGGCCGAATGCATCCACCAGGATCCCTCCGCCAACGCCCCTTCGCAGACCAATACCACGCCATCGGGCAAGACTCACCCGCTCTTGCGCTTGAGCTATTGCTTCAAGAAACAGGACGGCAACTGGAGCACTCCGCGGGTGGCCTTGCAAGGCTATTGCGAGGATGGGGCGCTTGGCAGCAAGGACGTGAACGCAATCAAGGCGTTGATACGCACCGTTGCGGTACGGCACAGCAACGGTTCGCAGGACGTCCTGTTTCTGGCCCTGTATGGTTATAAATCCCTGGTAGCGTCGGGCGTCACCACCGACAACAACCTCGTCTTCAACAGAACGACTTGCATCGACAAGCACCTCAGCCTTGAACCGGTTCGCTCAGCGGACTCCGCCACCGAGAAAGCATTCCTGGACGCTGCCGTCCAGCGCATCCAAGCCAAAACCTCCACAGACCTCGAACTCGTAGAAGCCGCTCCGCCCAGCGACATGCCCTCTAGCATGTCGGATTTCGAAAGTGCCTATCGCGATCGGATCAACCTGCGCTATACCAGGCACGGGTCCAGGCTCACACTGCACATGACGGCTAACATCGGCATTACCGGCGTAGGATTCATAACTCACCTGCCACGTAACACAATGCACTTGAGGGTGGATAACTCCTCCACTGTTGAACCTCACCTTCAATTCACTTTGGTATTCCCTGCTCAAGGCCTGCCGCAAACTCCCTACATGAGGCTCAATGGAGGTTCGAGACTTCGTCTCATCAACACCCCGGTCTCTCTCGACCGACGCTTCACGCTGTCCTTCAGGCACACGCCTGACGCACTGAGAGACAGTGAACACTCGCCCACCGTCACGCTATCCAGCCAGACCAACCTTGAAGGTAAATTCATTTCCACGGATGCCGTAAGACGACTGCTCGAGGCGAGCCGGCGTGAGAATACAAGCTCTTCCACAATCGCATCGGAAACCATTACCCTGCAAGGGGAGCACGCCAAACCTTTTGACGTGGGGCCCCTCGCTGTTCTGCGCGATGAACCGCTGAACAAGCAATATGTCGTCTTCCGGCAACCACCCACCTTAGCGGACCGCCCCCTGACCTACGACGACCTGACCGTCGTGGCCGAGTCCCTACCCGCGGAGCACCTGGCGCAGTCCTTTGATTTCGAGTGGCCCGGTAACGATCCCGGTCACGACGGCATCACCCTTCTTCTCGGGGTGGCGTTCGTCCATCCCCTCGAACCGGCAACGAAGCTCTATTCCGTCCTCAAGGCTATTACGCTGAAGCTCCCTTTAAAGCGCCAGCAACCTCCGACTATTACTCACGTCACGACACCCGGCCTGGGAACCACCCAATTCATCGACTTCGCCAAGTCCGCTATCGAAACCAGTGACGCCTCCAGCCGACTTCGCCCACCCATCCGATTGAACACGGTATTCGCCACCGAACTGATCCGCCGTACCGAAAACAGTCTGGATGAGCTGTTCGACTGGACGACACAACACCTGCAGGAACCCGCAATGCCCGGTGACTCGGCCAACGGCATGGATTTCCATGGCGCCTATGGCCGTTACTTCACCGAGTTGTTTCTCTATCTGCCCTGGCTGGTCGCCCATCGCTTGAATGCTGAACAGCACCACGAGGAGGCCGAGCGCTGGCTGCGCTATACCTTCGACCCGGGTCGCGACAGGAAGGCGTTTTGGCGGAGCGTGCCGCTGATCGACAACAGCATGCCTTCGTATTCCCACCAGGCCCCCCACGATCCCCATCAGATTGCCCTCAGTCATCCCGTACACTTTCGCAAGGCCCTGTACTTCCTGTACCTCGACATCCTGATCAGCCGAGGCGATGCCGCGTACCGCGAGATGACCCCTGACGGGCTCAGCGAGGCAAAGCTGTGGTATGTGCGGGTGCTGGACCTGCTGGGGCCACGCCCGGTCGTCCAACCGGCCGATCCCTGGACTGCCATCAGCTTGAAAGCGCTGAGCGACACCGCCGATGACAGCCTGCGCACTTTCGAATACGCGCTGACCGGCTTGACCGACAGTCACACACTGGCCCTTCGCGAAGGCAGCTCGCGGCTGACCCTGCCGGCGATCGACAGCCCGTATTTGCATTTGCCATTCAATCCGCAACTGCTCAAGTGCTGGGATCTCGCTGAAAGTCGCCTGTACAACCTGCGACATAACCTCGACATGGCCGGCAAGCCGCTGCATTTGCCGATCATCGCGGCGCCGCTGGACCCGCGAGCGCTCTCCAGCGCCAACGCCCTGAGTCTCCCGGACAGCCCGGCGACAGGTCTGCCGAGCGTCACCCTGCCCCATTATCGCTTCACCGTCATGCACAGCCATGCCCAGAATGCCGTGGAAAGCCTCAGCCAATTCGGCACGCTGTTGCTGTCGCTGATCGAGCGCAAGGAACAGGCCCAGTTGCAGGAGCTGCAACAACAGCAAGCCTGGGACCTGGCAAAAATTTCCGTCGACCTGCAACGCCAGGCCTTGATCATCGATCAGCGCAATCGCCAGGCCTTGCTGGCCAGCAAGGCGATTGTCCAGGGCCGGATCAATCACTATCAGCAATTGCTGGACAACGGTATCAGTGGCGCCGAGACCCTGGCCTGCCAGTTGTACTTGAACAGCGGTGCCTCCGAGCTCTCGGCATCGGACGCCCAGGTCACGGCTGGCGGCCTGATGATGGCTCCGAACATCTTTGGTTTCAGCAATGGCGGCATTCGCTGGGAAGGTGCCATGCACGCGGCTACCGCACTCGCCCAAGGCGCCGCCATCGACGATCGTACGGCGGCGGCTCATCTCGATCGCACGGCACAGTTCAATCGTCGCGAAGAAGAATGGACCCTGATTCGTGACCAGGCACAACTCGAACTGGCCCAGATCGACGCACAACTGGCGCAATTCACCGAGCAGCAAACCGCCACTCGCCTGCAATTGCGGCTTGCCGAATCGACCCTGGGCCAAGCCAAGGCCCACTACGACTTCCTAAGCAAGCGCTTTACCAAGGCGCAACTGTATCAATGGCTGAACAGCCAGTTGGTCGCACTGTATCGCCAGGCCTACGACGCGACATTGAGCCTGTGCCTGGCCGCCGAAGCCTGTTGGCAGCATGAAATAGCCGACTTCGACACACGCTTCATTCAACCTGGCGCCTGGCATGCGACCTATCGCGGGCTTGGCGCTGGCGAGCGGCTGAAGATGAACCTGTTGAAGATGCACGCCGAATATCTGCAACGTCACGAGCGGGAGCTGGAAATCCGCAAGACAATATCGTTGCGACAACTCAAGGGCAAAACCGCTGCCAGCTCTCTCAACAAGGAGTGGGCGCAGTTGCACGCCGACTTGAAGCAGGGCGGGTGCGAGTTCGAGCTGACCCATCAATTGTTCGAAGACGATTACAAGGACCAGCAACATTATCTGCGACGCATCAAAACCATCAGCGTGACCTTGCCCACCGTCGTCGGGCCCTATGAAAACATTCGAGCCACGCTGACCCAGACCGCCAGCACCGTGTTCCTGTCGCCGGGCGATCAAGGCCGGGCCATGGAGAGCTGGCGCGCCAACCAGCAGATTGCCCTTTCGACGGGTGTCGACGACAACGGTCTGTTCACCCTGAGCTTCGACGATGATCGCTACCTGCCGTTCGAATACACCGGTGCGATTTCCAAGTGGCAGCTGAACTTCCCGAACCCCGAGGCCCAAAAAGACCTGCTGGAGTCGCTGACCGACGTCATCGTGCACGTGAGTTATACCGCCAGGGTCGGTGGAGGTGTGCAATGAATGAACACGCCCCGCTGCCTGTCACCGCACCGTCCCTGCCCAAGGGGGGCGGCGCCATTCAAAGCATCGGCAAAGGATCGAGCCCCGTCGGCGCCCACGGTACGGCCTCCTATGAGATTGCCCTGCCCATTTCGCCTGGGCGTGGCTTTGCGCCGCCCTTGTCCCTGAACTATCTCAGCTCGCTCGGCAACGGGGTGTTCGGCATCGGCTGGGGATTGTCGTTACCCAGCGTGGCGCGACGCACCAGCAAGGGCGTACCGGCGTATACCGAGGACGATGAGATCGTCGGCCCCTCCGGGGTGGCGTGGCTACCCGAGCGCGATTCACAAGGCGTCATCGCCGCCACCCGCATCGACCACTACAACGGCCTGGACCTGGGTACGCGCTATACCGTCACCCGATACTTTCCAAGAGTCGAAAGCCGCTTCGACCGTATTGAACATTGGTCCTCGCAAGGCGATGAGGTCGGTTTCTGGCTGATGCACGGTGCAGACGGCAGCCTTCACCTTTTTGGCAAGCACCTGTCAGCACGGCGCGCCGCCCCCCAGGATACGAGCCGAGTCGGCGAATGGCTGCTGGAAGAGAGCCTGAACGCCCACGGAGAGCACATCCTCTACCAGTACAAGACAGACACCACGGCCCAACGCTATCTGAGCCAAGTCAGCTATGGCAATTTCAAGGCCGATGCACACCTTTACGCGTGGACAGCGGATCGGCTCGCGAACGTGCAATGGCACTTCGAACTGGTGTTCGACTATGGTGAACGGACCACCGCCTACACAGAAAAACCGGCCTATGAGGGGCAACAGTGGCAAGCCCGGAGCGATGCATTTTCCAGCTTCGCCTACGGTTTTGAGTTGCGCACCGAACGGCTGTGTCGCCAGGTCCTGATGTTTCACCGTTTCCCTGAGGAATTGGGCGCCGTCCCCGTCCTGGTGCGGCGTTTGCTGTTGGATTATCGCCAGACAACCCTGGGTTACCAGCACTTGAGCGCCGCCCATGACCAGGCGTTCGGCGAAGGTGAAGCGGCCGAAAGCCGACCGCCCGTCGAGTTCAGCTACAGCGCCTTCCAGCTTGCGCCTGAGCCCCGCGCCTGGCGCCGTTTCCAGGACATGCCGGGGCTCAACGACGGCCATGCCTATCAACTGATGGACCTGTACGGCGAAGGGCTGCCGGGGGTACTCCATCGAACCGACAACGGCTGGCATTACCGCGAGCCCGTGCGGGCCAAGGCCGAAGGCAACGACGTGGCCTACGGGCCGTGGCGAACGCTCCCCAACATTCCGGCGACCGATATGGCCACACCGGTGCACCAGGCCCTGAGCGACCTCACGGGAGATGGTCGTTTGGATTGGCTCGTCGCCCATCCGCAAGTGAGCGGATTTTTCGCCCTCGATGCCGAACGAAGCTGGTCTGGCTTCGCCACGTTCAATGCACTTGCGCCAGAGTTTTTCAGTCCCCAAGGGCAGTTGGCCGACCTGATGGGCGCCGGGCTCGGCGATCTGGCGGTGATCGGCCCGCGCAGCGTTCGCCTGTATGCCAACCAGCGGGAGCACGGCTTTTCCCCCCCAGTGGAAGTCCCTCGCGAGGAAAACGAAGACGCCCTGCCCCTATTCAGTGCCTCAGCCGGCGAACTGGTGGCTTTCAGCGATGTACTGGGCAGCGGCCAGCAGCATCTGGTGCGCATTCGTCACAACGAAGTGAAGTGCTGGCCCAACCTAGGCCGAGGGCGTTTCGGCAACGCCAGGGTGCTGGACTTTCCTGGGCTGGCCTACGACAGCTTCGACGCCGCGCGTATCCGCCTGGCGGACCTGGATGGCTCCGGCGCTGTCGACCTGATCTATCTGCAAGCGGACCGGGCCCTGATTTTCATGAACCGCTGCGGCCATGGTTTCAGCCCCGCGGTTGCCCTGCCCTGGCCGGAAGGCCTGCGCTACGACCCTCTGTGCCAGGTCAGCATCGCCGACCTGCAAGGGCTCGGTTGCGCCAGCCTGATCCTGAGCGCGCCGCACATGAGCCCGCGGCACTGGCGCTATGACTTCGTCAGCGCCAAACCGTACCTGCTCACCGGCATCCACAACAACATGGGCGCCGATCAGCGCATCCGCTACCGTAGCTCGGCCCAGGAGTGGCTGGATGAAAAACTGCAGCGGATGACGGACGGCAAGCCCCTCACCTGTCGCTTGCCCTTGGCCCTGCACCTGGTTTGCGCTCAGACCCAAGTGGATGAAATAACCGGCAATCGACTGACCCAGGCATTCTCCTATCGCCAGGGTTATTACGACGGCCTCGAACGTGAGTTTCGGGGCTTTGGCCTGTTACTGCAAACCGACACTGAAGCGAGCCCCGACGACACAGAGGTCCAGGCCTTGACCGCCACCTGCCTGAAAAAAACCTGGTTTCACACCGGGCGAAGGGTGAACCTGCCACGCAATGGCTATAGCCGGGCAGACAAGCAAGCCGTGCCACTGGGTAAAACCTTGCTGTGTCACTGGCCGCCAGAGTCGTTACAGGATCGCATCATTGCCTCGCCAGATGCGGCGACCGAACTGGAAATGTCCCGCGCCCTATGTGGCCGGGTATTGCGCAGCGAGGTCTTCGGCATCGACAGACAGTTGAAAACCACCCGTCTGTATTCGGTGGAGGAAAACCGTTATGGGCTGCGCCTGCTGCAAGCGCCCGACAGCGTTCGCCAGCAGGCCCGAATGTTGCCCCTGCTGCTGGAGTCCATCCGCTACCAGTACGAAGGCATTACCGATGACCCGCAATGCCGACACACCCTGAACCTGCAACACGACCGGTACGGCGCGCTGACCCACAGCGTGGACATCCATTACGCCCGACGAAAAACCACCAGCGATACACCACCGTTCAGCGACGCCGAACAGCAACAGTGGTGGCGCGACGCGCATGACCCGGCGCAGCAGCTCTACTACCTGAACGAAACCCGTGCCGAATTCATCCACCTGCAGGCGCCCCAGCAATGGCGACTCGGCCTCCCTTATCGCCAGCGCACCCAGGCGTTGCAACGACCCAAGCTCCCTGAGGATAAGGGGTTGAGCCCACAGAACCTGTCTTTCGAAACGCTCAGCGAACTCACGCAACAGACAACCTGGAAAACCCAAGGCGTGCTGACCGGCTTGTCCGTGCAGCGCTACAGACGCGCGTCGAGCGCAGCGACTCTGCCGGACGGCGTCGCCGATTTCCAGGCCCTGGTCGATCATCTGGAAAGCGCCGAGCTGGATGAAACGGCCTTGGGCGCTTTCCAATTACTGCCACAGGACAGCCGGCCCAAAGGAAAACTATTGGAACGAATGGGTTATCACCGAATGAGCGATTTCCTGCTCGACACCGCGCCTGAGAAAAAACTCTGGTCAGTCAAAAGCGCTTTCACCACCTACGCGCCATTGGCGGGCTTCTACCAAACCAGGACCGTACAACCGAGCAAAAGCCAAGGCGTGTACGAGATAGGCCATGACCCATACGCTTGTCTTGTCACCACCTTCAAACTGCCCGACGGCTGCACCACCCAAGCGTTCTACGATTACCGTTCGCTCCAGCCCCTGCGCATCATCGACCCCAACGGTAACGTACAAGAAAGTCTGTTCGATGCGTTCGGCCAAGTATTGGCTAGCTCTTTTCATGGGGACGAGCACCACACACCCGTAGGGTTCAAGCCGCTCGCACAGTTCAAACGACCACCGCTCAGCAGCCCCGCAGCCGCCATCAACCAAAGCGGGGACGCCCTGCAAGACGCCGCCACGACCCTCTATTACGCGCCCTTCAGTTGGATGGGGCGTGTATCGAAGGTTGCCCGGGCGGACACCGACTGGCTGGCGCGTTGCATGGGCAACGGCGACCTGCTGCCCTCCGGCCATATCCGCGCATCGGCCCGAGCCCGCCTGGCGGAGCTCCAGACACCCTGCGCCGACGATCTCAAGCTGAAAAACGAAATCGAAGCCGCGCCCCGTGAACCAATACACATCGCCACGCTGGTCGCCGACCGCTTCCCGGATGACGACCGAAGACAAATCCGCATCGCCGTCAGTGGCTTCGATGGCTTCGGGCGAACCCTGCAAAGCAAGCAACTCGTCGAACCGGGCCGGGCTTATGTCGTCGACGCCAAGGGCGACCTGACGCTGACGGACAAAAAGCCTAAGGAGCAGATCGCCGCCAGGCGCTGGCGTGTCAGCGAACGGGTGGAATACAACAGCAAGGGCCTGGCGGTGCGTATCTACCGCCCTTATTTCGCCGACCGGCACAGCCACATCAACGATGCGTCCTTGCGCCAGTCCGGGCATTTCGACCAACACTTCTACGACCCACTCGGACGCCCCAGCCACGCGTTACTCGCCAGGCAAAATGGTCTCGCCTACATGCGTCGGCATACACGTCATCCCTGGTACACCGTGGACGAGGACGAGAATGACACGCTGCAGGAAGTCCTGTCCGAACACACCACCACGACCGGAGGTGGCGCATGAACCCACGCCTTCATCACAAGACGCCCACGATTAACGCTCTCGACGGCCGTGGCCTGCCCGTGCGGCAAATCGCTTACTGCCGGCGCGACGCCCAGGCCCCCTCCCAGACGCGCATTACCCAGCAAGACTATGACGCGGCGGGACGAGCGGTGGCGCAGCGTGATCCTCGACTGTTTGCTATGGCGACCGGCGGGGCGAACCTGCGGACGCTCTTCAGTTTGTCCGGCAAGACGCTGTTGCTCGACAGTATCGATGCCGGGTGGCGCCTGTACCTGCCTGGCGAAGCAGGGCAGCTATCGCACTGCTGGGATCAGCGAGGCACCTATTGGCGAACCACCTACGACACGCAACTGCGCATGACGGCCGTCCATGAGCAAGCGGCCGGCGACGTGCCGCGCAGGGTCGAATGCCGGCATTACGGCGACAGTTCGCCGGAGTTCGCAGTGCATAACCGCTGCGGTGCGCTGATCCGTCACGATGACAGCGCCGGCACCCTGCTGATCCATGGCTATGGGCTTTGCGCCAAACCTCTCAGCCAGACCCGGCACCTGCTGGCCACCGCCGAACGCCTGGACTGGCCAGTGCAGGAGATAGACCGCGATCGCTTGCTGGAACAGGGGAACGGCTACACCACCAGTTGGCGCTACGACGCCCTCGCCGAGCTTATCCAGCAGACCGATGCCGCCCAGCACCAACAGCGCTACTCGTTCGATGTTGCCGGTCAGCTCAAGGCCGTGGGCCTGCAGATAAGCAACACAGCGACCGAAAAAGTCATCATGAGCGATCTGATCTATAACGCGTCCGGCCAGATCGAGTCCCAGACGGCCGGCAATGGGGTCGTCAGTCGCGCCGTGTTCGATCCGGCCAACGGTCGATTGATCGCCCTGCGTACGTCGCGGGCGGCCAGCACCTTGCAGGATCTGCGCTACACCTACGACCCGGTGGGCAACGTGACGCATCTCGAGGACAAGGCCCAACCGGTGCAGTTCGGCAATAACCAGCGGGTCGAAGCCGCCAGCACATTCACCTACGACAGCCTTTACCAATTGATCAGCGCGACGGGCCGCGAGGCCGCCGGATTGACCAGCCCCCCGGACCTTCCAGCCCTCGGCAAAACACCCATCGACCCGAATCAGCTGTTCAACTTCACCGAACACTACGAGTACGACGCCGGCGGCAACCTGATTGAGTTGCGCCATCGTCGCGACGGTAACCACTACACCCGGACCCTGAACGTGGCCGCCGCGAGCAATCGCCTGCGCGCCTGGAACAAAGGCCAATCGACGCCCGACGTGGCAGTGGACTTCGATGCCAACGGCAACCAGCAGGCGCTTGCCCCGGGCCAGACGCTGACGTGGAACCTGCGCAACCAGCTCGACGGCGTGGTGTTGGTGCGGCGTGAAAACGCTGCCGATGACATCGAGCGCTATCGCTACGACAGCGGCGGCCAACGGGTACGCAAGCTCCACACAACCCTGGGCGCAACACGGGTTCACACTCGGGAAGTCCGTTATCTGCCAGGCCTCGAAATTCGCACGCGCGATAATGAACGCCTGGAAGTCATCACCCTGCAAGCCGGTCGCTACAACGTGCGCTACCTGCACTGGACCGAAGGCCGACCGTCCGGTATCGCCGCCAACCCGATTCGCTATGGCCTTGGCGACCACCTGGGCTCCAGCTCACTGGAACTCGACGACCAGGGCGGCCTGCTCAGCCAGGAAAGCTACCTGCCCTACGGCGCAACCGCTTGGCAGGCTTCCCGCTCGGCCGTGGAAGCCGATTACCGGACCCTTCGCTACTCCGGCAAGGAACGCGATGCCAGTGGCCTGTATTACTACGGGCAGCGGTACTACGCGCCGTGGTTGCAACGCTGGATCAGCCCCGACCCGGCAGGGGCGGTCGATGGCTTGAACCTGTATGGCATGGTGGGAAACAACCCCCTCAGGTTTGTCGACCGTCAAGGGTGGATGAAGGAGGATTTCATCCAATGGATGAAAGAGGATGGCCACGCCCGCTCCCTGAAAATGATGCAGCCGCCACCGACGAAACACGCTAAAAAACGTGCCGGCACTCATCAAGAAGGTCCTGCAGACCCCGATGCCAGCCCCAGTTTCAGCAAAACCAAACGCAAGGAGCTGGTCGTTCACTCCCATGGTTTGGTCGAGGGCTTGGGCGTGGGTCTCAACGAATTCTACAACCTCACCGGGCCTAAATCCGGCCCGGAGGGATACCGTGGCGTAGACAAGACGTATGGCGGCACCGCCCAAAGCGAAAGTTTCTACCTGAAGTTCGGCAGCTACAGGATTGGCAATACCCATGAATACCTGGCCGACCTGGCCGAACGATACCGCGCGACGAAAAACGATCCGATCCATAAAATCGAACTGGACCTTGACGAGTTAAAGAGCGACCCCACGCTGAGCAGGACTGTCGAGGACGTCCATGAACTTCAGCAATACACCCAGAACCTCATCGCCAAGCACATCGAGAAATCCGACAACATCATTCCCACGCTCACGGGCGGGCCAGGGGCGCACGGAGAAGTCCGCCTGATCAACTCGGTCGTTGCGCTCTACCCGGGTCAAGCTGAAATGAAGCTGTCGAACACGCAACTGTTCACCCACAAAATAACCGGCGTGGACGAACCGAAACCTTTCATTGCCTGTTTCAATTGCAGCGGCATTATCCCGGAAAGCGTCAGTATCAAGACGGGGCGCCACGCTATGGACTATGCGAAATACAACGAGCATGTCTTGGCTATCAGTCGTGCTCCGCGCCCTGGTCTCAGTCCCTGACTGCATCTGGCCAATTCAAACCCGCTCGGATCCTGCCAGGCCTGGAGGATTCGAGCGGGAGCGCCTCTCAGACAGTGATCGCATTGGTAAACACCAACCGGTTCCCAAACGGATCGACCACCGTCATGTCCTGGCTCCCCCAGGGCATGGCCTGGATCTGGGGGTGGGCGTAGCGATACGCCTTGTCCTGCAATTGCTGTTGGAACGCTTCCAGCTCATCGGTCTCGATCCGCAGGGCCGAGCCCGGCGTGCAATCGCCATGGTGCTCGCTCAGGTGCAACACGCAGTCGCCACGGGAGACCTGCAAGTACAACGGGAAGTTATCACCGAAGCGATGTTGCCAGTCGACGGTAAAGCCCAGGAAGTCGACATAGAACGCCAACGCCTTGGTTTCATCGAAGATCCGCAGGATCGGGGTGGTTTTACCGAAGCTCATGGGTTGCTCCCTGGCTGAAAAGACCCAGTTTAGATGGGTTGACCCCAATGCTTCGGCCTTGGGCCCGGCTTCTTTAGTGTCGCAGTGCCATTATTGTGACGCCAATTTACCCAATATCAGCCGCTTACACGCCATTGGCTGGACCAAACCCCTGGCGCAGGTCGCCCTCCCGCGCCAGGAACAGCCCTTTCCGGCGCCCGTTTGCCTGCCCTTCGAGGTAGCTCAAGACACCATTGACCCACACGCCATCAATCCCTTCGGCAGATCGTTGCGGCTCGTTGAAATCGGCCACATCGCGAACAGTGCGTGGGTTGAACAGCACCAGATCCGCCCAATGGCCTTCACGGATTTCACCACGGTCCTTCAAGCCGAAGCGCGCCGCCGACAAACCGGTCATCTTGTGCACGGCGGTGTGCAGCGCAAACAGCCCGACATCACGACTGAAATGGCCCAGAACCCGTGGGAATGCGCCCCACAAGCGCGGATGGGGAAACGGGTCTTCGGGCAATCCGTCGGAGCCGACCATGGACAGCGGATGGGCGAGGATTCGGCGGACATCGCCCTCATCCATGCCGTAGTACACCGCGCCAGCCGGTTGCAGGCGCCGCGCCGCTTCCAACAGCGACACCGCCCATTCGCCGGCGATGTCGGTCAGGTCGCGTCCGCCCATTGACGGGTGTGGTGTCGACCAGGTGATGGTGATGCGATGGGCATCGGTCACTTGCTTGAGATCCAGGGTCGAGGAGCTGGCCGCGTAGGGATAGCAGTCGCAGCCGACCGGATGGGTTTTCGCCGCGTTCTCCAACGCCGCGAGCACCTGCGGGCTGCGTCCCCAGTTACCGGCCCCGGCACACTTGAGGTGGGAAATGATCACCGGGCTCTGCGCATGACGACCGATCTGGAACGCCTCGTCCATGGCCTCGAGCACCGGCTCGAATTCGCTGCGCAGGTGGGTGGTGTAGACCGCGCCGAATGCACTCAACTCTTCGCTCAGTTGCATGACTTCGTCGGTGGACGCCGAAAATGCGTTGGCATAGGCCAGGCCGGTGGACAAGCCCAGTGCACCGGCCTCCAGGCTTTCGCGCAATTGCCGGCGCATGGCAGCGATTTCTTCCGCCGAGGCAGTGCGCAACAAATCATCCATGTGATTGCTGCGCAACGCCGTGTGCCCGACCAACGCGGCCACGTTGACCGCCGGCTTCGCCGCCTCTACCGCCCCACGATAATCCCCGAAGCGTGGGTAGGCGAATGCCTGGGCCGTGCCAAGCAGGTTCATCGGGTCCGGCGGATCGCCCCGCAGGCTCACCGGCGAAGCGCTGATGCCGCAGTTGCCGACGATCACCGTGGTCACGCCCTGACTGAGCTTGGGCAGCATCTGCGGTTGGCGAATCACCACCGTGTCGTCGTGGGTGTGCACATCGATGAAACCCGGCGCCAGCACACGACCGGCGGCGTCGATTTCTTCAAGCGCCTGGGCATCGCCCAGGTCGCCGATGCGCTCGATGCGCCCGGCGCGAATCCCTACGTCGGCGTTATAGCCGGGGGTATCGCGGCCATCGATGACCAACGCGTTGCGAATAAGCGTGTCGTACAGCATGTCAGTCTCCCAGCGGCAAGTGATCGTCGCCGCCGCGGTAATCGTCCAGGGCGAGTTTGACTCGCCGCAGGCGCTCTTGATTGTCTTCGGGATGGGCCAGCGCCAGCTCGGTGGCGAGCACGTCGATGGCCAGCAGCATGCCGTAGCGCGCCGCCGTGGGTTTGTAGATGAACGAGGTTTCGGCGCCTTGCAGGGGCAGCACGCAGTCGGCCAGTTGGGCCAGCGGCGAGTCGGCGCGGGTAACGGCCAGGATCGCCGCGCCGTAGCTGCGGGCCAATTCAACGGCACTCAACAGCTCCGGCGTGATACCGGTCAGTGAACAGGCGATGACCAGATGCTGGTCGCTCAGCGAAGTGGCGGTGATGCGCATCATCACCGGGTCGCGACAGGCGGCGATCGGGTAGCCGAAACGCACCAGCCGCACCTGCAACTCCTCGCCGCACAACGCCGACCAGCCACCGAGGCCGAACGCATGGATCATTCGCGCCTTGCCGATCATCCGCACGGCATCGCCGAACCGCGACTCTTCGAATGCCGACAGATGCTGGCGCAGAGTCGCTTCGATATCGCCGACGATCTGTCCATAAAACGCTGATTGCTCCGGCGCCCCGGCGGGGTCGAGGAAACGGCTACCGACACCGCTGGCCTGGGCCAGTTGCAGGCGCAGGTCGCGAAGATCGCGGCAACCGACAGTACGAGCGAAGCGCGACAGGGTAGCGCTGCTGACTTCCGCCCGTTGGGCCAGTTCATCGAGGCTGGCGGAGGCGGCGAAGCCGACGTCTTCAAGCATCAGCCGGGCGATTCTTCCTTCGCCGGCACTGAAGGAATCCTGGCGGGAACGGATCTGGTAGAGGATGTCCATGGCGGCTCCTGTTGGGGTGCGTTGCGCTCAAAGCAAGCGCGAAAGCCCGAGGGTCAAGGCGAACGCGACCACGGAAATCAGCGTTTCGAGCACAGTCCAGGTCTTGAAGGTTTGCGTGACGGTCATATTGAAGTATTCCTTGATCAGCCAGAAGCCGCCGTCGTTGACGTGGGAAAAGATAACCGACCCGGCCCCGGTGGCCAGCACCAGCAGTTCGGGGTGGGGATAACCCAGGCCAATCGCCACGGGCGCGACGATGCCCGAGGCCGTGGTCATCGCCACCGTGGCCGATCCAGTGGCAACGCGCATCAGTGCGGCGAACAGCCAACCCATGACCAGCGGTGACAGCTGGAACTCCTGGGCCAGGCCGACAATCTGTTGCGTGACCCCGGCGTCCACCAGGATTCGGTTCAAACCACCGCCTGCACCCACCAGCAAGGTGATGCTGGCGGTCGGTGCCAGGCATTCGTTGGTGAACTTGAGGATCGATTCACGGTTGAAGCCCTGGGCCAGGCCGAGGGTCCAGAAGCTGAGGATGGTCGCCAGCAGCAAGGCGATCACCGAGTTGCCAATGAACAGCAGGAACTGGTTGAAACCGCTGCCCGGCGTGGAGATCAGGTTGGCCCAGCCGCCGATCAGCATCAGGATCACCGGCAGCAGAATGGTCCCCAGGGTCACGCCGAAACCCGGCAGCCTGGCGCGCGGCTCGCGGTCGAGGAATTGTCGCTCCAGCGGGTTCTCGGCCGGTAGCTGGATGCGCGGCACGATGAATTTGGCGTACAGCGGGCCGGCAATGATCGCGGTGGGAATGCCGATCAGGATCGCGTACAGCAAGGTCTGGCCCACCGAGGCCTGGAACGCCTGCACCGCCAGCATCGCGGCGGGGTGCGGCGGCACCAGGGCATGGACCACCGAAAGCCCGGCGACCATCGGCAGCCCCACCATCAGGATCGACACACCCACACGCCGGGCGATGGTGAAGGCGATGGGCACCAGCAGCACAAAGCCCACTTCGAAGAACAACGGCAAGCCCACCAGGAAGGCAATGCACACCATCGCCCAGTGGGCGTTGCGCTCGCCGAAGCGTTCGATCAGCGTCTGCGCCATCCGCTCCGCCCCGCCGGACTCGGCCATCATCTTGCCGAGCATCGTGCCCAAGGCCACCACCAGCGCAATGTGCCCCAGCGTCTTGCCGACACCCGCCTCGTACGCCCCCACCACACCCGACGGAGGCATCCCGGCCAGCAACGCCAGGCCAATGGAGACCAGGGTAATCACGATGAATGGATTGAGCCGGTAGCGGGCGATCAAGACGATCAGCGCAATGATGGCGATGGCCGCGTAGACCAGTAGCCAATAACCGAAAGCAGGTGCCATGCGTTACTCCTCGAATGGGGTCACGTCGATGTGTTCTGAAACTCATAAATCATTTCACCGAGAAATCTTCAAACCCACTGAAAGTAATTTTCGTACCTAGACAAGAAATGTCGCTGACAGACATCGTGATGCGGCCGCTATGAAAATCCGGCGCAGGACTTTCATGCAGAACCATTCTCTGGTGACGGCTGGCCGCCCCGCACTCAATTCCGTACTATCCGCACCTGTTTTTTGCACCACTCCCCGGCAGCCGACGCTCCACCGGCGCCCAGTCAGGTAAATCATGAAATCAGCCCGTCTTCGCGCCGACATCCTCGCCGGCCTCACCACCTCTTTCGCCTTGCTCCCCGAGTGCATCGCCTTTGCCCTGGTGGCTCACCTCAATCCGCTGATGGGGCTGTACGGCGCGTTCATCCTCTGCACGCTGACCGCGTTGTTCGGCGGTCGACCCGGAATGGTGTCAGGCGCGGCGGGGTCCATGGCGGTGGTGATCGTCGCGCTGGTGGTGCAGCACGGCGTGCAGTACCTATTGGCGACCGTGCTGCTGGGCGGGCTGATCATGATGGCGTTCGGGTTGTTGCGCCTGGGCAAGCTGGTGCGCATGGTGCCGCACCCGGTGATGCTCGGCTTCGTCAACGGCCTGGCGATCGTCATTGCCCTGGCCCAACTGGAGCACTTCAAGAATGGCGAGGCCTGGCTGAGCGGCCCGCCGCTGTACCTGATGGCCGGCCTGGTGGCGCTGACCATGGCCATCGTCTACCTGCTGCCGCGCCTGACCCGCAGCGTGCCGCCGGCGCTGGTGGCCATCCTCGGTGTTGGCCTGGCGGTGGACCTGCTCGGCCTGCCGACCCGAACGCTGGGCGACATGGCCCACATCGCTGGCGGCTTGCCGACCTTTGCCCTGCCGGACATTCCCTGGAACCTGCAGACCCTGCAAATCGTCGCGCCCTATGCGGTGATCATGGCGATGGTCGGCTTGCTGGAAACCCTGCTGACCTTGAACCTGACCGATGAAATCACCGAGAGTCGCGGTTATCCGGACCGTGAATGCGTGGCGTTGGGAGCCGCCAATATGGCCTCCGGGTTGCTGGGCGGCATGGGCGGTTGCGCCATGATCGGCCAGACGATGATCAACCTCAGCTCGGGCGGGCGCGGACGGTTATCCGGTGTAGTGGCCGGGGTAATGGTGTTGCTGTTCGTGCTGTTCCTGTCGCCACTGATCGAGCGCATTCCGCTGGCGGCACTGGTGGGCGTGATGTTCGTGGTGTCCCAGCAGACATTCGCCTGGGCCTCGTTGCGGGTGGTCAACAAAGTGCCGGGCAACGATGTGCTGGTCATCATCGCGGTGACGGTGATCACGGTGTTCACCGACTTGGCCGTGGCCGTGCTCTGCGGGATTATCATCGCGGCGCTCAACTTCGCCTGGCAACAAGCCCGGGAGCTGTACGCCGACACCCATGAGGAAGCCGACGGCAGCAAGCTTTATCGCTTGCACGGCACGCTGTTCTTCGCCTCGTCGACGCCGTTCCTCAACCAGTTCGACCCGGCCAACGACCCGGCCCTGGTAACCCTCGATTGCCGTCATTTGCGCTTCGTCGATTACTCGGCCGTCGCCGCACTCAAGACCCTGCGCGAGCGCTACAGCAAAGCGGGCAAGCACCTGCGGGTGTTTCACCTGTCCGAGCGTTGCAAGCAAATGCTCAAGCGCGCCGGCGTGCAGCACGACTGAAAAGTATCAGGCCCGCATGGGACCTTGTGGGAGCGGGCTTGCTCGCGAAGGCGGCGTGTCAGGCAGCCTGTTTATCGACTGACACACCGCCTTCGCGAGCAAGCCCGCTCCCACAGGTCCTATGTGTTACGGATGGCTTTGAGGGTACTCACACCATCTCATCAAGAATCCACTCCACCACCGACGTCCGCTTCGGCGTCCAGCCCAGCAGCTCACGGGCGTTCGTGCCTCGCACACGGCTGTTGGAACCCAGGCCATAGTTGGCCATTTCGTAGCCCCATTCGGCCTCGGCTTCGGCCAGCGGCCAATCTTGCGGCTCGCCCAGCTTCAGCGCTCGGGCCAGGGCAATGGTCATGTCGATGAACGAGGCCTCGCCGCTTTCAACGAAATAGAACGTGCCGGGTACGTTACGGGTCAGGGCCAGTTTGTACAGCTCGACCACGTCTTCGATGTGCACGTTGGACCAGATGTTCTGCCCCGGTCCTACATGCCGTACCACCCCGCTTTTACGCGCCTGCTTGAGCAGGCGTGGCAACTGCACACTGTCACGCTTGACCCCCAGGCTGTGGCCGTAGATCAAGGTGTTGCAGATCACCGCCGAATTCACGCCTTGCTGGGCGGCATCCAGGACAAGATTGTCGATGGCGACGCGGGCCGCTTTATCGACAGTGGGTGGCGGCAGATGGCCTTCCCGGTAGATGTCATCGCTGTGACGACCACCGGACGCATCGCCGACAATGCTCGAACCGCTGGTGTGCAACAGCACTTTGTTCGAGCCTTCGAGCCCTTCGATCAGGGCTTCGACCGCACCACGATGATCGCTGCTGGCGGCATTGATCACGGCGTCGGCGGCACGGGCCTGTTCGGTGAGCAGCGCGCTGTCCTCGAGGGTGCCAATGACCGGCTCGATGCCCAGCGCAGTGAGTTCGCTCGCCTGTTCGGCACTGCGCACCAGACCGCGAACCTGATGCCCGGCGCGTGCCAGGCCGGTGGCGATGGAACCGCCGATAAAACCGGCAGCGCCGGTGATGAATACGTTCATGGATAACTCCTTGCAACCTGAGTGATGGGACGAGTATCGAGGACTGGTCCTTGCCGAAACAGTCCACATTGCCCAAATCACTCTTGCCTTGAAGTCACGAATCAGCCCTTGAAGTCCCGCGAGGCATAGTCGACGAGCTTGCCCTGGATGAAGTCCAGGAAGCACTGGATCCGCAGGGCCAACTGCGAGTTGCGGTAGTACACCGCATTGATCGGCTGGCGGTATCCGCTGTTGGCATCGGCCAGCAGCACCTTCAGCCGACCGGCCTGGATGTCTTCGCGGGTCATGAAGTCTGACAGGCAAGCAATGCCCTGCCCTTGCAGGGCCAGGTGCCGCACAGTCTCGCCGCTGGACGCGCTGATGGCCGGCTGGATCGGCCAGCGATCACCGTGCCGGTGGCGCAGCGGCCATTGATTGAGGCCCTCGTTCTGGGCAAACCCCAGCAACGCATGCTCCGCCAGTTCGACGACGCTGGTGGGTGTGCCGTGCCGCTTCAAGTAGGCCGGGCTGGCGAGGATGTGCAACGGGCTGCAGCCCAGGGCGCGGGCGTGGAGCGTCGAGTCGGTGAGGGTGCCGATGCGGATGGCGATGTCAGTGCTTTGCTCCAGCAGGTCGATGATCAGGTCGTTGCTGTTGAGTTCGAGTTGGATGTCCGGGTAAAGCCTGCGGAACTCTTCAATGTGCGGGACGATGGCGTGCAGCATGAACGGCGAGGCCGCGTTGATCCGCAAGCGTCCCGCAGGATTTTTCTGGCGGGACGACAGGCGCTCTTCCAGTTCATCCATCTGGTCGAGGATGCCTTTGGCCTGTTCGAAGAAATACTTGCCCTCCTCGGTCAGGTCCATGCGCCGCGTGGTGCGGTTGATCAGCGTGATGTCGAGCTTGGCCTCCAACCGCGATAGCGTGCGGCTGACCGCCGATGGCGTCTGCCCGACCTGTTCGGCGGCGGCGGAGATCGATCCGCACTCGATCACGCAGACGAAAATCTGCAACTCGTCGGATCTGGCTTTCACGGGTGTCCTCTCATGACATGCAACTCAATGTGACAGGGCTTGCCACAGATGCATCATGGCCTTCAGGTAGGTCCCGATAGTAGCCGGATTACCGCGAAAGGCCGAACACCTCGATCAAATGCCGCTCATACCGCGCCACATCCTCTTCGATGTTCGGGCGCTTCATCACGTCCACGCACAGGAAGGTTGGCAGGCCGGTCATGCCGAGGAACTGATTGGCCTTGTGGAATGGGAAGTACACCGCGTCTACGCCCTTGGCTTCGAAGAAGTCGGTCGGGTCGTCGAAGGCTTGCTGCGGGGCGTTCCAGGTCAGGGACAACATGTACTGCTTGCCCTGGATCAGGCCGCCACTGCCATATTTCTGCGAGGCATCGGAACGGGTCCGACCGTCGCTGGCATAGAGGCTGCCGTGGCCTTCGGTGAAGACTTCATCGATGTATTTCTTCACGGTCCACGGGGCGCCCATCCACCAGCCTGGCATCTGGTAAATGATCACGTCGGCCCAGAGGAACTTGGCGACTTCCTCCTGGACGTCGTAGCCGCCGTCGATGAAGGTGGCTTTCACATCGAAACCGCCACGGTCCAACACGCTGAGCGCCGTGTCGTGGAGGGTGGCGTTGTAGCGACCGTCGGAGTGGGCGAATTGTTTGCCGCCGTTGAGCAACAGGACTTTTTTCATGGGGAGCCTCATCGGGTTCCACGGCGTGGGCCGTTGGAGGGCCGCTGCATGGAAAGGTTGAAAATGATGGCGGCAGAGTATCGATGAGCCTCGCGCGGAATAAGGCCCGGCACGACAAAAGTGATTTGATCAAAACGCACGAATCGACCATTGATTGTTGCCATAAAATTCAGCCGACTGTCATTTCAGGAGGCACCCCATGAGCGAACTGCACGGTTTCATCCTGCATGCCAAGACCCGCCCGGAAAAAACCGAAGCCTTCGAAGCGCTGTTTCGCGCCTACGTCGAACCAAGCCGTGCCGAGCCCGGTTGCATCGAATATCACATGCTGCGGGACCAGCAGGATCCAACGCTGTTCATCTTCTATGAAATCTGGGCCTCCCAGGCGCACCTGGAGGTGCACTCGAACCTGCCGCACATGCGGCAATTCTTCGAGCAACGCATGGACTATCTGGAGCGCGACTTCGACATCCGCCGCGTCGACATGCTCAGCCCGTCCTCGGCTAGCCGCTGATCAGCAGATGGCCGCCGAGCACGCCGAGGCCGATGAAAAATGTCCGTTTGAACAACACGGCGCTGATCCGCTGGCGTAACCACTGCCCCAGCCACATCCCCAGCAGCGCCGGTGCCAGCGCCAGTAACGAAGCGCTCAACTCGCCCCCGCCCAGTTCGCCGCGCCACAACAGGCCGGCGGCCAGGGCCAGCGTAGAAACGGTGAATGACAAGCCCAAGGCTTGCACCAGTTCATCCTTGCTCAAGCCCAGCGCTTGCAGATAGGGCACCGCCGGAATGACGAACACACCGGTGGCGGACGTGATCAGGCCGGTCAGCAGCCCACAAAGCGGAGCGATCCACGATTCGACATCGGCACCGACCCGCAGCGTTGGCAGCAACAGTCCGCTCAACGCATACAGCAACAACGCCCCGCCCAAGGCCCGCACGACCCAAGCCCCACCCGTCATACCGAGCCACAGCGTACCGAGCCCGGTGCCCATGAAAATCGCCAGCAGCAGCGGCCACAGGCGCCGGACCAGCGCTTGCAGATGGCCGCCAAACGCCAGTTGCCAGAGATTGGTCAGGGTCGCCGGGATAATAAGCAACGCCGCAGCCTGCGCCGGCGCCATAGCCAGTCCGAGCAAGCCCATGGAGATGGTCGGCAGCCCCAGGCCGATCACACCCTTGATGGTGCCGGCCAGCAGGAAGGTGACGATGACCAGCAGGGAAAGGGCCAGGCCGAGATGTTGATAGAAAGCGATGAGTGTGTTCATGGGGGTATCGTGCGCCTCGGGACTTGGCTTGAAAATCTGCCATATACTGAGGGTGCCTCTCTTGTGGCAATAGGCTGTTCATTCGCTGATGCGGCCGATGCCATCGCGAGCTTGCTCGCGATGGCGATGTAGCAAACACCAGACAAACCCGGCACAGGGATCACCTGCCCATGCACTTCGACCTCACCGACCTGCGCCTCTACCTGCACATCCTCGACACCGGCAACATCACCGCCGGTGCGGCCCGCAGCCATTTGTCCCTGGCCGCGGCCAGTGCGCGGGTCCGGGCCATGGAAGCTTCCCTGGGCATCGATCTGCTTGAGCGCGGACGGCGTGGCGTAACCCCGACGCCGGCTGGCAGGGCCCTGGCCGAGCACGCCCGGGTTCTGTTGCGACAGGCCGAACGCCTGCAACAGGACCTGGCTGAATACGCCAAGGGCGTCAAAGGCCGGGTGCGACTGTTGTGCAACACCAGCGCCATGACCGAGTACCTGCCCGAACTGCTGGCCGGTTTTCTCAAGGCCCATCCCAACCTCGACATCGACCTGCAGGAATTACCCAGTTCACGGATCACCCATGCGCTGCGCCAGGGCGCGGCGGACCTGGGGATCGTTTCCGACGCGGTGGACACCAACGGCCTTCAGGCCTGGCCGTTTCGCGACGATCCACTGGTCTTGATCCTGCCGTCCGGGCACCCACTGGCCGACGGTCGAGCCGTGCGTTTCAGCGAGACCCTCAGCCACGACTATGTCGGCCTGAACGCCTCCAGCGCCCTGGCGATTCACCTGGAAGAACAGGCCCTGCACATCGGCTCGCGCATGCAAATCCGCATTCGCGCCGATGGTTTCGACGGCATGATTCGCATGGTGGCCCATGGTGCAGGCATTGCCATCGTGCCGAAGGCGGCCATCGACCGGCGCCCGCCCGAGCCTTCATATCACTGCGTCCCGCTGCAAGAGGCCTGGACCCACCGGGCGCTGCTGCTGTGCGCCCGCAACTTCGACGGTTTGCCGGCCTACGCCACGGCCCTGGCTCGACATCTGGCCGATTGATGCGCGCTTCTGGATAGCTCGATGTCGACCACAGGCATCTACCCGCCCAGGCCACGCGTTAGGGTGCCTGTTCTCTTCCGCCCCTTTCGGAGTTCACATGACCGCCCCCATCACCGTCCTGCGCGACACCCATCCGCTGCCCGTACTCGATGCCTGCAAATGGGAGAAACTCGAAGGCGACCCGCACACCGTCAACCTCAACGCCTACACCAGCGAAGACGGCAGCAAGATCATGGGCACCTGGATCTGCACACCCGGCAAATGGTATGTGGAATACGTGAAGTGGGAGTACTGCCATTTCCAGGAAGGCTACTGCATCATCACCCCAGAGGGCCTGGAGCCGATCCATCTGCGCGCCGGTGATATCTTCGTCATCGAACCCGGCATGAAAGGCACGTGGGAAGTGGTCGAGACCGTGCGCAAGTATTTCGTCTTCGCCTGACGAACGCGTTTGACCGATACGCTGTGCTCAAAGGCGCGCCTGGAGCACAGCGCAGCATGACCGCCCGCTATGCTGTCACGTCAACGGTGCCGATTTTACCGCTTCGATACGCCTCGAATATCTGGTGCAGGCTCGATCGGGCATCGCCTTTCGCAGTGAAAATGCCGCCACACCCCCGATTGGCCGCCGCATAGCTTTCATCCTCCATCAATATCTGGTGCGCCTGCTTCAGGTTCCAGAACGGCACGCCGGCAAACAGGTGGTGGGTCAGATGATAGTTATCGCCATGCATACCGATAAACAATCGCTCGACCGGAGTGGGGAAACGATTGCGCGTCAGCTGCACCTCATCCTTGTACACCCCGAACATGCCGAAGTGCTCGGAAATCTCGGAGAGCCAGCCAATCACCTGGAACACCGTGAAGTAAGGGACCAACCAGAACAGGACATAAGCCCACGGGCCGACAAAGTAATTGAAGAGCAACAACATGGCGCCATGAACCGCCAGAAGCTTCAAGCCTTGTAACGGATTGGCCAGGATGTCCCCCGCCCGGTTCTTGACCAGATAAAGGAAGTACTTGTAGGTGTTGACCAGCGTCACGCTCCTGAACAGATGACGAAACAGGAAATCCAGACGGTCCTGAGCCTCGTACAAGCCCGACTCGATGTAGAAACGATGGTCGGGATCCTTCAGCTTGTCGCCTAGATGGTGGTGGTGCATCTGCACATGGGATCGACGATAGGCTTCATAGTCCTGGAAGATGGGATAGGCCAACAAATATTCACCGACCCATTTGTTAAGCGCCTTGCTTTGAGCCAACGTCATATGCGCCGCTTCGTGCAGAAGCGAGGCAAGTGCCCGCTGCCGAGAGCCAATGAACAACAGTGCCAGCGGATAAAGCGCGTTATAGCGATTGGCGAGAAATATCGCCGAGGCAATGATCAGAAGGTCCGCACCCAGGGCAACCAGCCAGTGCCAATTGTCTTTTTTGTACAAAGGCCGCAGACGCAGCCTGAGTGCAGCAGAAGGATTAAACCTGTTCACATCGTTCATCGGAATTCCCTTTCGTAACTCGAAGTGATGAATACAGGCGCTAAACGCCTGCGCAGCCTTAATGGGTTCCCCAGTCAAAACAATTAATGCAGTACCACTGCCGCAGACGGTCACTTGTCAGGCACACCACGCACATTCCATTGCGACAAACCGCACGACATAGACTTTTTATTTACAGGCCATTGGTTGCCTCATTGATCATTTATAACTCGGCCAGTAACGCGATGAACTCATCCACGTCTTGGGCATTGTTCCTCCCATTGATGGAAACGCGCACAAAACGCTCATGCCCCCGCGCCAACATGAAGTACGGCGTATGCGATGCATATCCCGGCCAAGCGTTGATACCTCGGGCGCGCAGATAACTGACCAGCTCTGTCGCCGAACAACGCTCATGGGTGAAAGCGATGATGCCCTGACGGTGAGTGCCCGGAGCAATCAAATTGACACCGGAGGTCTCTGCCAGACGCCGGAGCAATTCGTGATAGAGCTCTGACTCCGCCCCGTAGGTGCCCGACAAGCGCTCTTTGATCGCCTGGTTCAAACCCACTACGGCCGCGTTGTTACGCTCGGCATATTCAAAACAGCGGGCATCTCCCAGCCCTCGCGTAACGACGCCGCTGACATCGACCGTGGCCCGGCCCAGGTCAGTGAAACGAGGTTGCGCGGTGGCCAGGAAGCGTTCGGACAGGTAGGCAAACCCTGTTCCCCTTGGCCCACACAGGAACTTTCTGCCGGCAGCCGTCAACACATCGCAGCCGGCGGCGCGCACGTCCAGCGCCAGCATGCCCGCCGATTGACAGGCATCGACAAAGTACCAGGCCGAGTAGTCGCGCAGGATATTGCCTACCGCCTCGATGTCATTCACGATGCCGCAGCAAGAAGGGACATGGACGATCGAGACCAACTTGACCTCGGCGCTCATGTGCCGGGCCAGCCATCGCAGGTCGAGGTTGCCATCGGCCAACAGCGGCATCACTTCAACCACCACCCCATGCAGGCGCTGCAATGTCGCAAGTGCGATCAGGTTGCCTGCGTATTCGTAGGGCGTGACCAGAACGCGTGCGCCTTCGGACCAGGTCAATGCCTCCAGCGCGGTCACCCACGCCTTGGTCGCCCCATCGAAAAGCGCCACGTTACGCGCATCGGCGCCCAGCAGCCGGGCAACGTTTTCATAGACCTCAACGTCCAGGACAGGTGCGTACTTCAATTCGGTTTCATAAGCCCCCGACTCGAACTCGTCCTGCAGATAACGTTGCATCAGCTTCAGCGTCTCGGCAGACATCAGCCCCGAACCCGCCGTATTGAAGTGAATCATCAATCACCTCTCGCGCCTTGAACCCAGGAAATAGAACAGACTGGCCACGACCACGCACATGGATAACAGGTAGAACACCGCCCAAGGTGCAAAGAGCGACAGGGCAACACCGCATAGCACCGGCCCCAGCGCGGCCCCCAGATTGGACAGGTTTTGCGCACCGTAGTAAACGCCGCGCATATCCTCCGGGGCGATGTAGTCGATGAACAGGTATTCCACCGGGATAATGATGATCTCACCCACGGTAAAAACGATCATGGCCAATATCCAGGCCAGCGGAGTCTGTGCGTAACAAAACCCCATCAGGCCCACCACGAAAAACAACATGCCCAGCATCAGCATCCGGAACAGATTGTTCTGGTTGATCCTGGAGCCGACCAGGTATTGCAAACCGATCACCACGCAAGCATTGGTGGTGACCAGATAGTTGATGATCTTGTAGGTGTTCTCCGGCGTGCTGGTCACGATCAGGTATTGCGACAAATAGGCCGTGAACTGACCGAACACGACGGCACTGAGAACGCCGCCGATCGTAAAACACACCAGCTTGTAGTTACGCACCAAATGGACCAGCACGCGGGCAAAATCATGGCTTGGCCGCTCTACGCCTTCTCCACGAGGAAGCCGTGCCCCCATCCCGCTGTACAACACGACAAAAGCCACCCCGATCAACGCCGAAACCGCAAACGGCAGGCCGGGACTGATTTTCGCGCACAGCACACCCAGGAAAGGGCCGATGGCGTAACCGACGTTGGTCAGCGTGTACTTCATGGAAAACACGCTCGCCCGCTTGTCCACCGTCACCAGGAAACCTATGCCTGATTTCACCGCGATGTCGATCACCGCATAGGCGAGGTTGACCACCACGATAGCGATGATGAACGGCACCAGGCTGGCTACCTGATAAGCCACGGCAAACGCCAAGGCAAACAGCGTGGCGGCACCGAGCAGGATCCGGTAGTTGGAAAACCGGTCCACCAGAAAACCGCCGTAGACACCCAGGATGGAGCTGACGATCAACGCGCCGCCCACCACAAGACCGATATCGGTGACCCCCAGGCCAAAGGCCTGAGAGAAATAAACCACCAGATAAGGCAAGGCCAGCGCACGGGCAACGGTCAGGATGAACGTCGCCGACAGCAGCAGAACCACAGGCCGGGTATACACCTTGAATCCACCCTGCACCGCCAGCTCTCCCGACACGTCTTTCATGACAACATTTCCCTGTAGACGCCAGGTTCGTCCTCGCGCAGCAACTCGATGCTCTTCTGAATGGCTGCACGGTCGCGGTCGAGAATGAACACATGCCCCGGGCAGTTTTCCAGGGAAACGGTTTCCTTGAGCGCCCCTTCATCCTGGATCTTGATGCTGTGTACGCCAGGGATCGCTTTCCACCGAGCGAGGTCTGGCGCGCGCTTGATGGGCCCGGCCTGTCGAGCGATCAGGAACACACAGCTGGAATGGAAATAGAGCTTGTTTCTCGGGCGTTGCCGGTAGTCGAGAAAGGCCTGGGGGTTGATCAGCGAATCGATCCACAGGCTCAACTGGTTATGGCCCAAGGCCCGGGTGTAGGCCGACAGGTCGATGCCGCCCGGCATGCGTGCCGCGGTTTCAAGCAACACCGGTTCGTCGTCGACTATCATCAGTTCGCTGTGACCGACGCCCTGCTGGATACCCAGTGCATCGAGCACGGAAAAAATGTATTGCGACAGGCGACGGTAGACGTCGGCATTGTCCACCGGGCACATCAGCTGGTTGTAGTCGTGCACGGGCGAATCGCCAATTCGAGTGCGATACACCCGGATGATTTCGCTGACATAGTGCTGGCCGTCGACACTCACGGTATTGACGCAGTATTCGATGTCCACGTCCGTGGATTTGCTCGCCGACAACTCCGAGTTGAAATCCGAATTGTCCAGATACTGCTGGACCAGGATTTCCTCGTTGCTTTCAAGGAACAGGTTCTGGCTCGACTTGATGACCTCGAAGGCCTGTTCGACTTCGCTTTCCTGCGTACAGATATGAATATTGTCGGAGCCGGCACTTTTGATCGGCTTCAACACCACCGGCAGGATGCGTTGTTCTTTTATCCATTCCAGAATCGCTGCCAGCGAATCCGACTTGAAATGCTTGATCGAGCGCACACCCGCCCGCTGCAAGGCTTCATGCATTTCGAACTTGTCGCGCCAGCGAACGGCATGCGCCGGATCATTGCGGCGAGGGATATCGAACAGTCCCGCCAGATGCGCGGCCAGTTCAACGCCAAACTCGCAGCCGGCCAGCACGAACTGCACCGAGTAATCGGATAATGCCTGCTGCAGCTCGGCGTCAGAGTGGTAGAGAACGTCCTGGATAAAGTCGGCAGGACGGAACCAGGGCTTGTAGAAGGCGTTGACATTGGCGGTGGAGCGCACATGCACGCATTCAAATCCGCGGGAAATAAAAGCGGGCGCGATGAGGCTGCCGATCGAATAGGCATCCACGATCAGCACAATGTTTTTCTTATAGATCACTTGATCGTCTCCGGCGCACGGCTGAGCTCGCGGACGGTATCCTTGATAATCCCGGCGGCTTTATGGATATCGTCGCGGCTAATGTTGAGATGCGGCATGAAGCGCATTTCCCTGGCGTTATAAGGCAAGCCCCCCACTCCTTTCTGACGCAGAAGAGCGGCGAACTGCACCGGCGCGATACCCAGCGCGGCAATGTCCAGGGTGACCATGTTCGTGCCCTTGTAGCGCGCAGGCGCTTCGTCGATGTCATTGAGCAACTGGTGCAGCAACGCTGCGTGCTCATGGTCATCGGCCAACCGCTCGACGTGGTTTTGCATCGCATAAAGCCCGGCCGCTGCCATCATGCCGGCCTGGTGCAAATCACCCCCGAACCATTTGCGGTATTTTTTGGCGCGCAGTATCAGTTCTTGCGAACCCACCATGATCGAACCGATCGGCGCACCCAACCCCTTCGACAGGCACATGGACAGCAGATCAGCGTTGTCGGTGTATGAAGTCACATCGATGCCGGAGGCAATCGACGCGTGAAGAATCCGCGCGCCATCGAGATAACGATAGGCACCGATCTCCTTGGCGTAAGCAAAGACATTGTTCATTTGTTGCAGCGGAAAGATGTCCCCACCCTTGCAACCGAGGGTGTTTTCAATCACCACCACCCGCGGCAAGGCATAGTTCTGGCTCCAGCGGCATTTGGAGGCGTGGAGTTTTTCCAGGTCACCGACATCGAACAGGCCGTTGTCGTGGTTGGTCAGCGAAAAATTGACCCCTGAAAAAGCCGACGTCGAGGCCGACTCATAGAAATTGATGTGGTACGAAGCGTCGAGGAATATCTCGTCGCCCGGGTTTGTCAGTGCCTTGATCGCCAACTGGTTGCTCAAGGTGCCGCCTGAGGTGAACAGCGCCGCTTCCTTCTGGAAGTAATTGGCGCAGTACTCCTCCAGCGCACGCACTGTCGGGTCCTCACCGAAACAGTCATCACCCACTTCAGCCTGATAAATCGCCTTGCGCATGCCTTCCGTTGGCTTGGTTACCGTGTCGCTTCTCAGATCGATAAACATAAATTGCTCCGTTAGTAACCTGCGCCAAAGACGATGCGAGAGGGATCGTAGAAGTCAGCGAGGGACTCCAGGACGTTTTCAGGCGACTCGGCGAGTCGATGCAGAAAATGGAGGTACCAGCTGTCGCCATAAACCGCCGCGATACGACATGCCAACCCTGCCTCCTTGGCTTTACGCAACGTCTCGGGTTGCACACCGTGGAGCATTTCCAGTTCCTGGATCTGCGAGTGGTAACCCTGGTCGAAAATGCGCTTGATCAGGTTGGGATCCTGCGTCGCGCAACTGACCGCGATGTTGGCCTCGAGAAGTTCGGTAAGTAACGTCAAATAGCGCTGATCCAGTTCCGCGCCACGAGGGAGGGCTATTTCACGCGCTTCGTTGTATACACCTTTAACCAATCGAATCTTACGACCATACCCAATGATTTTGGGTAAATCATCAAGCGTTCTATGCAAGTGTGCCTGTACCGTTAGACCAACATTGGAGTGATCAGGCGCCAACTGGGAATACACTTCGAGGATCTTATCGACCGCCGAAGAGTGCTCCATGCTAATCATCACGGGAATATTATGTTCTGCGGCAGCAGACAGGATAGTGGCGGCGTTGCGATAGGCCGTTTCCTGGGAAATGAGCATGCCTACGGCACTTAGATCAAACCCCAATTGCGGTGTTAATCCGGCTTTGGCGAACGTCTGGATAGCCTTCAGATATTCATCGACGAAGGCCTGCACCACGCGCGGATCATGGTTCTCCTCGCCGACATACTCAACGCCGAGTCGATAGCCTTTGTCGTGGAGTAATTGGAGTTTTCCAGCGAGCTCTTCCCGATCCGAAGAGACGATATAGCGGTGGGCTGCTTGCTCGAATAATTTGAAGAACAACGAGTCTTTGCTGAAGGCGTCCCGACATTCTTGATTGAGCGCCAACTTTTTAAGGGCAGCAGATATAAGTACGCACGTATCCTGCGAAGGCATGGGTATCGCTCCTTGATAATGATTGCTCGTCCTGAGCGCCGAGTATTGTGCAACGTTTTTTGTCTGTCAAGGCTCCGTAACTATAACAACTCGTTATCACTTGCAGCGTTTTATATATATGAAACTAAGGACACTCAAGACAATGTCATACTAAATAACGTTTATTACAGCTTCACGGCAAATCTCGCCCAGTCAGCTTATTTCCCAGCCAGCTGGGCGGCCTTGAACATGAGACGCTGTGGCGAGGAAGCTCGCTCCCTCGCCCAGTGCCCGCTTATTGCGGCTTGCGATAGCTGTTAACAATCGCCGAAAAATCCTTGCCGCCCTCGCCCCGCTGGCTCATCGCCTGGTACAACTGCTGCGCCACCGCCCCCAGCACCACCGGCTGATGGGCCTGCCGCGCGGCTTCGGTCGCCAGGCCAAGGTCCTTGAGCATCAGATCGGCGCCAAAGCCACCCGTATAGCCACGGGAGGCCGGCGCCGTTTCGATCACGCCCGGCCACGGGTTATAGGTGTCCGAACTCCAGCAACGACCCGTCGAGCTGTTGATGATCCCGGCCAGCACCTGAGTGTCGATCCCCAAGGCATCGCCCAGAGCCATGGCCTCGCTGACACCCACCATGGAAATGCCCAGCAGCAGGTTGTTGCAGATCTTGGCGATCTGCCCGGTGCCGACTTCGCCACAGTGCACGATGTTACGGCCCATTTGCGCCAACACCGGTTGCAAGGTGGCGAACAACTCAGCCGTGGCGCCGACCATGAAGGTCAACGTGCCCGCCGCCGCACCGCCGGTGCCGCCCGAGACAGGCGCATCGGCCATCGCCACCCCTTGTTTCGCAGCGGCAGCCGCCACGTCGCGAGCGGTTTGTGGATCGATGGTGCTGCAATCCACCGCCGGCGTGCCAGCGGCGATACCGGCCAGCACACCGTCCTCACCCAGCCAGACGCTACGCACATGGGCGGCGGCCGGCAGCATGGTGATCACCAGTGCAGCGCCCTGGGCCGCGTCGCGAGGCGAGGCGCTGATCGTGCCGCCCAATGCCGCCAGCTCGGCCAGCACCGTCTGGTTCAGGTCGAACAGGTTCAGCGAATGGCCGGCCTTGAGCAGGTTGCGCGCCATGGGGGCGCCCATGTTGCCCAGGCCGATAAATGCGATGTTCATGTCCGGCTCCTTAACGCAAATTGATGGTGGTGTTCACACCGTCATTGACGCTGTCATCATCGAACCAGCGCGCGGTCACGGTCTTGGTCTGAGTGTAGAACTGCACCACTTGTTTGCCGTACGGGCCGAGGTCGCCGAGTTTCGAACCACGGGAACCGGTGAAGCTGAAGAACGGCACCGGCACCGGGATCGGGATGTTGATGCCCACCTGGCCAACGTCGATTTCGCTCTGGAATTTGCGCGCCGCCGCACCACTCTGGGTAAACAGGCCGGTGCCGTTGCCGAATGGGTTGGCGTTGACCAGGGCAATCGCCTGATCCAGGGTGTCGACTTCCAGCACCACCAGCACTGGGCCGAAGATTTCCTCGGTGTAGATGCGCATCTCGGTGGTCACGCCGGAAAACAGGGTCGGGCCGACAAAATTGCCCTGCTCGAAGCCCGGCACGCTGATGCCACGGCCATCGAGTTCCAGCTTCGCCCCTTCCTTCACGCCGCTCTCGATCAACTCGAGAATCCGCGCCTTGGCCCGCTTGGAAATCACCGGGCCGATGTCGGTGCCCGGCTCACTGCCGGCGTTGACCTTGAGCTTCTGCGCCAGGGCCTTGAGCTCCGGCAACCATTGCTTGGCCGCGCCCACCAGCACCACCACGGAGGTGGCCATGCAGCGCTGGCCGGCCGCGCCAAAACCAGCGCCGACCAAGGCGTTGAGGGCCTGCTCACGATTGGCATCGGGCAACACCACCGCGTGGTTCTTGGCGCCCATCATCGACTGCACGCGCTTGCCATGACGGCCCGCCAGGTCATACACGTGGGTACCGACCGCCGTCGAACCGACGAAGGAAACCGCCTTGATATCCTTGTGGGTGCAGAGCGCATCCACCACGTCCTTGCCACCGTGCACCACGTTGAGCACACCCGCCGGTACGCCGGCCTCGATGGCCAGCTCCACCAACAGCATGGTCGACAGCGGATCCTGTTCCGACGGCTTGAGCACAAAGGTGTTGCCGCAAGCGATGGCCATCGGGAACATCCACAGCGGAATCATCGCCGGGAAGTTGAACGGCGTAATGCCCGCGCACACCCCGATCGGTTGGCGCAGCGTGTAGGTGTCCACGCCACCGGCGACGTTCTCGGCGAACTCACCCATCTGCAGGGTGCCGATGGAACAGGCGTGCTCGACCACTTCCAGGCCGCGGAAAATATCACCCTCGGCGTCAGCGATGGTCTTGCCCTGTTCGGCGCTGAGCACCGCGGCGATGCGCTTGGAATGCTCGCGGATCAACGCCTGGAGCTTGAGCATGATGCGCATCCGCGCACCGATGGGCGTCAGTTTCCAGGTCTGGAACGCACGCTGGGCAGCGGCGATGGCGGCATCGACTTCCGACGCCGTCGCGAATGGAACCTTCGCCAACACCTGTTGGGTCGCCGGGTTGACGATGTCGTGCCATTCACTGGATTGGGATTCGACCCACTCGCCATCGATCAACAGTCTGACGGTTTGCAGGGTGGTGTCGCTGGGGGTAAGGGAAACGTTCATGCTGGCCTCCGGGATTGTTCTTATAGAGAGCGCTGGTTCAGCAAAGACCAAGGTGCATGGGCACGCATGGTGATGAGACGGTTTTTGGAGTATAGATGTGCAAACTTCTAATAAGAATGCACATAAAAGCCGGTCCATCATGCAAAAAAACATCACCTCCCTGGGGTCGCTGAATTGGGACGACCTCAAGTTTTTCCTCGAAGTGGCCCGCACCCGCAAGGCCAGCACGGCCGCCAAGCGCCTGGCCGTCGACTACACCACGGTGTCGCGACGCATCAGCTCGCTGGAAGCCTCGCTGGGCACGCTGCTGTTCGAAAAATCCCGGACCAACGGTTTTGTCCTGACCGCCGAAGGCCAGCGCCTGCTGGGGTACGCCGAATCGATCGAAAGCACCCTGCACATGGCCTGCGAACAGGTCTCAGGCTCTGGCGTGGCGCTGTCCGGCCATGTACGCATGGGCTGCACCGAAGGCTTCGGCAGCTTCTTCATCACCCCGCAACTGAGCCATTTCGTCGACGCCTACCCGGCCATTTCGGTGGACATCCTGCCGCTGCCACACTTCATCAGCCTCTCCAAGCGCGAAGCCGACATCGTCATCGCCCTCGAACGCCCCGAACATGGCCCGTATGTGTGCTGCAAATTGTGCGACTACCGGCTGCAGCTCTATGCCACCCAGCCCTACCTGGACAATCACCCACCGATCCAGCGCCCGGCCGACCTGAGCAAGCATTCGTTCATCAGCTACGTGGACGACCTGGCGTTCAGTTCCGAATTGCTCTACCTGGCCAACGTCCTGCCCGGCGCCAATGCCCACCTGCGCAGCACCAGCGTGATCGCGCAATTCGTGGCCGCACAGCAAGGGCGCTCACTGGCGATCCTGCCCTGCTTCCTCGCCGCCCAGGACCCACGGCTCTTGCCGGTGCTGCCGGAGGAAATCACCGTCACCCGGCAGTTCTGGATGTACTGCCGGGAAGACTTGAGGAAGCTCAAGCGGATTACGTTGTTGTGGGACTACATCCGCGAAGTGACTGAACAGAACCAGCCACTGCTGATGGGCGATAGCCGGGAGATGGTGTTCGCCGACTAGTCGGCGATGACCACGATGGCGACGCGGCGGTTTTCGGTGCGGCCGCTGGCCGTGTCATTGGAGGCGACCGGTTTGCTACTGCCCAGGCCACGCAGTTGGACGTTTTCTTCGCGCATGCCAACGCTTGTCAGCACCTTGCCCACGCTGGCGGCCCGACGCATCGACAGTTGTTCGTTGTAGGCCTGGGAGCCCGAGGCGTCGGTATGACCATCGATGCGTACCCGCTCGATGCCCGCCCCCAGCAACGCCTTGCCGATGCGCTCGACGATTTCGGTACTGGCCGGGTTGAGATTTTCCACATCGCTGCCGAACAACACCTTGCCCGACAAACCGAAGGCCCAGCCATCGTCGGTCAATTCGAAGCCTTGCTGCTTGAGTACGGCGATTTGCGCCGGGGTCAGACCTTTCGGCGGAGCCGTCTGGCAACCACTCAGGGCCAGGATGGCAAGCAAGAAAAGCGCCGCGAACCAGCGCAGGGAAAGTTGAGGGTATGAACGCACGATTCAGCTCCTGGTTTGAAGATCGACGACGGAGTGATCCGACCCCGCCGTATGTTGACCGCCTCGAGCGAGGCGTTTGGCTTGGTACATTGCCGCGTCGGCGGCGTGGAGCAGGGTGCCCGGTGTGTCACCATGATCCGGGTAGACGGCAATGCCGATACTGAGGGAGGTCAACACGGAAGCGTTGCCGGGCAATTGAATCGGCATCTCCATGCTGGCGATGATTTTTTCAGCGATCCGCTCGGCATCCTCGGCCTTGTGCAGGGGCGCCAGCAGCACGGCGAATTCATCGCCCCCCAGGCGCGCGACCAAGTCATCCTCGCGCAACTGGGCCCGGACCCGGGTCGCCACGGCTGTCAGCACCGCGTCGCCGGCGGCGTGACCGAAGTTGTCATTGATGCCCTTGAACCGGTCGCTGTCCAGGTACAGCACGGCCACTTGCTCGTTGAGCTTGCCGGCATTGCGCAAGGCGCGAATCAGTCGGCCTTCGAAAAACGCCCGGTTCGGCAAGCCGGTCAAGCTGTCGTGGCTGGCCTGGTGCGCCAGGGTTTCGTTTTCGCTTTGCAGGTGGGTCTGCCAGGACTCCAGTTCATCGAGCAATGCGTTGAAGTCATTGGCCAGGTTATCCAGTTCAGCAATGGCGGCCGGCGGCACGCGTCGATCCAGGGCTCGTTCGCTGCGTGCCGCGTGGGCCACCTCGGCCAGGCTGCGCAGCGGCCCGGTGATCGCACGCAACTGGCGCCGTGCCAGATAAAGCGCCACCCAGGCACTGACCGCCGTGCACAGGATGATCCCCGTCAGACCGCTGAGCAAAAAGCGCAACAGGCTACCGCCATGCCCCGCCAACACGATACGGCCGATGTTCTGCCCTTGATGAATGATCGGCAGGCTGATGGGCTTTTCCAGGAATGCCTTGGCAATGTGTACTTCCAGTTCCGACAACAGGCCGGTTTGCGGTCTCTGCCAACGCGCCAACAGACGGCCATGTTCATTCAACACCTGGGCATCGGCGACTTCCTCGGTGGAAGCGATCAAGGCCAGTGCTTCGGTAGCCGCGGCCGAATCATCGAAGACCACGGCAGCTTCCACGGTGTAGTTGATCGATCGGGCGATCAGGTGCAGGTTGTGATCGGCATAGACCCGCAATGCCAGCAGGCCAAGCAAAGTCAGGGAAACACTGGCCATGGTGATGGCCACCAACGCGACGATCAGATGACCACGACCGATGACCGAGCCCAGGGTGGGACGGACCCTTGGTTTGCGCTGTTTCATGGCGTCGCCGACCTGCGACGGGAAAGCTGCAGCACACTTGGATGGATGCGCACACCACTGCGTGCCACAGAGTCGAGGTTGACTTCGAAAGACACTTGTTCATCGCCGACCCGCAGGCAGAACAGGCTCCCCACGGTGCACTGGTCGCCGCCTTCGCTGATGCTCAGCACTGGCTTGCCGATCAAGGATGCAAACAAACGGGTGTGCTCATCGTTGGTCAGCCTGCCGACGTAGACCGCGTTGCAGTCAGTGGCGATATCGGGGTGATCGGCCAGCAGCCGCTGCACCGTCACCGGCCGCCCCGTGGCCTGGGTGGTGCCCTTGACCAGATCGTCGGTGTACTGGGTCGGCCCGACGATGCACAGTTGCAGTTGGGTAGGCTCCACGGGCCAACGGGCGTAGCTGAGAATACCCAATACCACCTGGGTCACCGCTTCGGCCCGCTGCTCGGCCTGGGTCGTGGTGACTTGCTCCTGGGCCATCGCGACAGGCAGCAGCAGACACAAAAGGCCGGCCAGCAGAAACTGCCCCCACCCCTTGCTGCGCACTGCCTCCCGTACAGGCACTTTCATGGAAAATCTCTTGATCCAGACGATAAGTGCCGGAACGATAGCACAGTGCCAAAAAGCCAGCGAGGCCGCGTGTTACGTAGACTTCGGCGCGAAACAGGCAAAATTGCCATGGGGCATGAACCATTAAAAGCTGATGATTCAGTCAGCCTGCTCCAACTCCAGCATTAACCCGCTCAAGCGCTTGACCTTGCGCCGGACCGCCTCCTCGAAGATGCCCACTCGCGGTTCGATCAGGCTGAACCATTGCTTGCCCCGGGTAATGGCGGTGTACACCAATTCCTTGGTCAAGACCGGGTTCAGCGCATCCGGAAGGATCAACGCGGTATGGGTGAATTCCGAACCCTGGGATTTATGCACCGTCATGGCATACACGGTTTCCACGTCATTGAGTCGGCTGGGCAGGACAAAACGCACACCGCCCTGGCCGTCATTACGCGGGAAAGCGACCCGAAGGACCTGTTTGCCGGCATCGGGCCCATCACGCTCGGGCAGCTTGAGGGCAATGCCGATATCGCCATTCATCAACCCCAGCCCATAGTCGTTACGGGTCATCAGCACCGGGCGTCCTTCGTACCACTGGTGATCGCTATCGATAAGGCGGGCCTTGAGCAATGCAGCGGTGATCCGTTGGTTCAACCCTTCAACGCCCCACGGGCCTTTACGCACCGCGCAAAGCAATTGGAATTCGTCGAAGGCCGCCAGTACCTTCCGAGCCCAATCGGCCCAACAACCGTCTTCCAATGGGCGAGAAATGGCCGGGCGGTGCTGCCGCAGCAGGCTCAGGTAATGCCGATACCCCTGGGGCCCTTCTGGCTTGCCGTCGAGCAACAGCTTTTCCAGCTTCGTGTCGTGCTCACTCACCAACTTCAGGGAGGCCAGATCGGCATATTGCTCTTGCTCCAGCAACTGACGGGCTTTTTCCGGCTGTTGCTGATTGACCCAGCGAGCCAGTTGACCGATCCCACTGCCTTCGCCGAAGCGTCGGGAATGCCTGAGCATGACCACTTGCTGCGCCAGGGGATGAGTGCCGTCGAGGTCTTGCCGCAGGTCGCTGGCCGCCAGGTTTTCACCGCTGACCGACTCAAGCCAGGCTCGGGTCCGGGGGCTGTACCAACCGTCCTCGGCGTCTCGACACAAATCCCCCAGCACTGCACCGGCCTCTACAGAAGCCAACTGGTCCTTGTCCCCCAGCAACACCAACCGGGCATGGGCCGGCAGCGCGTCCAGCAGATTGGCCATCATCTCCAGGTCGATCATCGACGCCTCATCGACCACCAACACATCCAGTGGCAAGCGATTGCCTGCATGGTGACGAAAATGCCGGGTGCCGGGGCGGCTGCCCAACAAACGATGGACCGTCGTGACGTCGCACGGAATGCGTTCGCGCACAGCCTCATCCACGTCCAGGGTCCGGACCTGCTGGCTGATGGACTCGGTCAGGCGCGCCGCCGCCTTGCCGGTGGGCGCAGCCAGGCGAATTCGCAGCGGCTTCCCTGCCTCGACGGCCGGAGCCTGCAACAACGCCAGCAGGCGCACAACGGTGGTGGTCTTGCCGGTACCCGGGCCGCCAGTCACGATGCTGAAGGCCCCGCGAGTCGCCAGCGCGCAGGCCAGCTTCTGCCAATCGATCGGGGCGTTGGCATTGGCCGGCCCGAACAGCCCGTCCAAACGCTCGCGCAGGTCTCCAGGCGCCGCTTCATGGTCAGTCAGCCGTTGGCGCAACGCCTCGTCGATCCGTCGTTCATAGCCCCAGTAACGGCGCAGATAAAGACGCTTGCCAGACAGCACCAACGGACGTTGCTGCGCCTCTTCGCTTTCATCCGCAGCCAGGGCCACCAGACGACTGGACGCCAGGGCCTTGCACCAATGGGCGCCGTCCAGTGTCTGCAATATTTGCGAGGGCAACAACATCACGCCTGGCTGCAAGTCACCCTCGGGGGGCAGCGACAGGGCGAAGTCCGGCTCCTTGAGGGTCTCGAACACATCCAGGCAGACATGCCCGTGGCCCAGTTGATGACTGGTCAGCGCAGCGGCGAGCAGGACCAAGGGATCACCGTCCGGAGCCAGTTCATGGAGGAACGCCACGAATGCCTTGTCCAAGGCTCGCAACCAACCGCGCTCGACCCAGCGCGTCAGTAACAACAGCAGGTCCTGGGCACGGCTCAAGGGGGCCAGGTCAACCGGGCTCTCGTCGTCGGACGCCTTGGGCAGCAGATCGGCAAAGGAACGACTCATAGCAGTTCTCCCTGTACCCATGCCGGCTCGGCCTTGGGTTCGGGCGCGCCCTGGAACAGCCGATCCAGTTGTTCGATCAAGGCCCGTGGCGGCTTGGTGAAATACACGCCCTGGCTGGTTGAGCGGGTGCCGCGAAGGAACAGATAGAGGGCGCCGCCGACATGCCGGTCGTAGTCGTAACCAGGGAGCCGCGCCTTGAGCTGGCGATGCAGGGCCAACAGGTACAGCACGTATTGCAGGTCGTAGCGATGGTCCAGGATCGACTGTTCCATGGCCTGTACGGTGTAGGCCATGTCATCGACACCCAGCCAGTTGGACTTGTAATCGGCCACGTAATACCGACCGTCGTGCTCGAACGTCAAATCGATGAAGCCCTTGAACATACCGTTGAGCAGCACCGGTTCCGCCGCGACGCGGGCTACACCTCCATGGGTGAACCGGCAAACCAGTTGATCAAGCTTTTGCACATCGACCTTGTGGCTGGCGAACCAGAACTCCATCTCGACCTGGAACCGGGTCAGTTGTTCGAGCACCACCGGCGCCTGGTCGTTGCCGACGGGCATGGGCATTTTGATCAAGTGCTGCAGCCAGTCGCTCAATGTAGTGATCCAACCTTTCCAGCCTCGGCGATTACAGCGTCGGGCAATGGCATCCTCGATATCCGCCGGCGCAGATGAAAAACCTTCTCCGGCGGCCCACTCCAAAAGACCATGAAGGAAAGTGCCGGGGCCGGGGCCACGGGGAAAACGGTGAATATCGCCACCGATGGCGACGGTCTCCCTGGGAGCGTCCGGGTCCAGTCGCTCATCGTCGAACAGCTTCTGGGCCTGCGGATTCTCTGGCGCGGTATCGCTGCCTTCGCTCAGGCTTTCACCGATGCGCAGGGCGCTGTAAGACGCGATCCACCAATTTTCGCTGGCTTTTCGCAAGGGCACCAAGGGTTCGAGCAACACAGCGTCGTTGCGCGGCGGCCGGTAGCGCTCGTCGGTCGCTTCGGGCACTGGCTGGCAACTGACCGCGACACTGCCTTGTTGCAGGTCTTCCAGCCAACGCTTCAACTCCACCGACTCGGTCAACGGCACACCACCGCCCAACAGATAACCCAGTGCGGACACATGCAGGATCGAGCTGTTGTTGTTGCCCCGCTTGAGGTCCGCCACCCCCAGCCAGCAGGCATGTTGTGCACGGGTCAGTGCCACGTAGAGCAGCCGCAGATCCTCGGCCAGACGCTCGTCATCGGCCTTGGCGATCAGTTCGGCGGTGGGCGTGAGGCTGATCTGCGCCTTGTTGGCCTCATCGTGGTAATGCAACGGCAATCGACTCCCATCCACCGGTTTCGTCGAACAGATGAAGGGCAAGAAAACCAACGGATACTCAAGGCCCTTGGACTTGTGGATCGTGACCACCTTGACCAACTGCTCATCGCTTTCCAGGCGCAGGATCTGCTCTTCCCCCGCCTGTCCGGACAAGGCCAGGTGCTCGGACAAATGCCGGATCAAGGCTTGTTCGCCATCCAGTTCACCGGCGGCCTGCTGCAACAGTTCGCAAAGGTGCAGCAAATTGGTCAGCACCCGCTCGCCATCGCTGCGCGCCATCAGGGCCTGGGGCAGTTCGAAATCATGCAGCAGGCGTCGCAACATCGGCAGCACGCCCTGGCTGCGCCAGACCGAACGATAACTACGAAACTGCATGACCCGGGCTTCCCAGGCCAGTTCATCCTGATTGAGACGCTCCAGCTCCGTCAGTGGCAGGTTCAACGTGATGCTGGCCAGCGCTGCCCGTAGCGGTCGCTCCACATCCGGCTCGGCGCAGGCCCTGAGCCAGGTCAGCAAATCCCGCGCCTCTTGCGAAGCGAAGACCGAATCCTTGTCGGACAGATAGACACTGCGCACGCCCCGCGCGGACAGCTCGGCGCGCACGGCCTGCGCTTCTTTACCGTCGCGCACCAGGATGGCGATATCCGCCGGGCGCAACCCGCGCAGCGTTTCGCCATCGACCGTGAAACCGTCGCGTCCCGACTGGCCACCGTTGAGCAATGCCGTGATCTCACTGGCGCACGCGGCCGCCATGGATTGCCGGTACACCGCACCGGAAAGCGGCTGCTCCGACGGTAGGTGCCAGATATTCAGCGCCGCAACGGTCTGTCCTGCCACCTGCAAGGACTCCTTGCGCCCCTGGGATTCAACGGACAGGAACGGCACCGGGTTCTCACCCGACGGTTCGCGGAACAGAAAGGCGCCGCGCCCCTTCGGACGGGACTCGGCCTTTTGGAAAATATGGTTTACCGCCCCCACCATGGCATGGCTGGAACGGAAATTCGTGCCCAGGGTATGTAACCTGCCGGTCGTGGCCTGGCGAGCACGCAGGTAGGTGTAGATGTCGGCACCGCGAAAAGCGTAGATCGCCTGCTTCGGATCACCGATCAGGAAAAGTCCGGTCTCAGGATCGTTGTCTTCGATGCGGTAGATGCTTTCGAAGATCCGGTATTGAACCGGGTCGGTGTCCTGGAACTCATCGATCAGCGCCACCGGAAACTGCTCGCGGATCAGGCTCGCCAGACGCTCCCCCCCGTCGGTCTGCAGCGCCGCGTCGAGACGCAGCAGCATGTCGTCGAAGCCCATTTCGGCGCGGCGACGTTTCTCGGCTTCGAACCGCGCTCCGACCCATTGCGCGGCATGTTGCAACACGGCGGCATCTGGCGTGGGCAAAGCATCCAGGCTGGCCTTGAGACCGGCCATGGCGTCCAGCCCGGGATGGTTGGGCACTTCGCCTTTCCAGGCTTCGGCCATGCCCTCGGGAGTCAGGCGCGTGAACCCAGTGCCAATGTCCAACAGCTCAAGGCTTTCGTCATCGACCCAGGCGGTGATTTTCTGAAACCACGGTTCGAAGTAACGCGCCTGCATCTTGCGCCCATCGACAGACTTGCTGGCGACGCCTTGCTGGCAGATCTCCAGCAGCTCCACGGCCCACTGTCGCCATGGCGCCTTGAGATCGAGCAAGGCAGCACTGCGCTCTTGCAGGGAGGCCGCGATGAGTTCGGCCGGCTCAAGCCCGTCGCCGTCGCCACGCTCGCTGGAAAACAACCCTCTCACCCGTGGCAACAGCGCAGCCGGCCCTCCCCAATGGGTACGCACCCAATTCAGCGCCTCGCCTTGCATCGAATAGCAGAACAGCCGCCAGTAATCGCGCAAGACCTCGCCCAGCAATTCGCTGTGGTCGGTTTCCAAGGTCTGGGTAAACAGGCTGCCGCTGTCGAAGGCATGCTCACGCAACATGCGCTGGCACCAGCTATGGATGGTCGAGACAGCCGCTTCGTCCATCCACTGCGCGGCGATGTCCAGCCGGTTCGCGCAGCCAGGCCATTGCTCGGCACTGAACTCATCGCGCAATGCGGCGATCAGTGAATCCGGCGCTGGAATCTCGTCGCGAAAGAAACGTGCGGCTTCGGCCAGACGGGTGCGAATTCGTTCACGCAACTCCTTGGTGGCAGCGTCCGTAAAGGTCACCACCAGGATTTGCGGCGGAAGCAGTTCACGGCCAAAACCGGACACCGAACCGCCATGCCCCAGCACTAGGCGCAGGTACAGCGCCGAAATGGTGAAGGTCTTGCCGGTACCGGCACTGGCCTCGATCAGCTGGCTGCCTCGTAGCGGAAAAGCCAGGGCCAAAGGTGTCTGCCGACTCATGAACGGGCCTCCTCGCCGGCCGATGAACGCCATGGGGCTTCCAGCAATGGCCGATAAAGCGCATCGCACCAGTCGGGGAATGTTTCGTCAGCCATCAAGGCCGCGAAATCCGGAAACTGTCGAGCCAAGGCCGGGTTCTCCCGCCGTTCGCCTTCAAACGTCTGTCCATCGCCCTCATAGGCTTTGCGCGCCGCGGCTTCGGCCTTGAGTGGATCACTCTGGCCGAGCCAAGCGAAAGCCGTCTTCACCGCGATCGGCAGCGGCTGGCGCATGCCGGTCTGCCAAGCCTGCAGCATGTCGACAAGCAGCTTTCGTGCGACTGGCTCTTCGAAAGGTGCCAGCAGTAAGCTGTCATCACTGGCCACCAGCGCTGTCGTCAACGACAAGCCGTTAGCGCAGGCCACAAGATGGTTGACCCAGGGCCGTATCAGGCGATGCCACTTGCGGGTCTTGGTGGAGCCGATGCTATTGGGTATAGCCGTGATGGCGAGGACCGCACCGTCGGCGCGCTGGTGCAGGCCACTGAGCCATCCTTCGACACTCACGCCCTGCAAGTGCAGGCTGACGGGCACGGCACTGGTCAGCGGTGTAGGCCATAACGCCAGAAGCTGTTGGTAACGCTGGAGCAGATCCGGCAAGGGCTCGATCAACTCACGCTGCATGCACTCTCCGAACCCGGCCATCGGCAACAGGCCGCTGTTCTGGAGTCTCTGGGCGTGGGCGGCCAGGGCCAGATCCGGCTGGTCCAGGCGTACCAGCGCAGCCTCGAGCAGGCTGTCACTCAGGGTGTAGCGTTGCAGCGCATCGAGCACGAAAGGTTCGTCATCGGCCAGAGGCGCCTCGACAACTTCAAAGAATACTTTCAGCCGCTGGCTGAAAAAATGGCGGACGGGATTGCGCAGGAAGTCCTGCAACTGACCGAGGCCCAAGGGTTCTTCCTGGACGTAAGGTGCCAGCAGCTGGGTTTTGTCGGTGTGATCGCAGGTGTCGTGGAGCATTCGCCATTCGCTGGCGTAACTGAACAGCTCGTCACCTTGATGGAAATAACGCGCACTGAACGGTTGCAGCGGATGCTCCTGGGTCAGGGCATCGAGGAGACTCTTGCTGTCATCGGCCAACCGCCAGCCACTGGCGAGATGATCGCGCAGTTGGCCGATCAACACCGATGCCGGTCGTTCACTGTTGTCGCGGATACTACGCCCCACCCAACTGATGTACAGCTTTTCCCGGGCCGAAAGCAGCGCCTCCAACAACAGGTAGCGGTCATCCTCACGGCGGGAACGATCGCCCGGGCGATAATCGCCGCCCATCAGATCGAAGTCCAAGGGTGGCTGGGCTCGCGGGTAATCACCGTCATTCATCCCCAGCAGGCACACCAGCTTGAAGGGAATCGCGCGCATTGGCATCAAGGTACAGAAGTTGACGGCTCCGGCCAGGAAGCGTTGGGACAGCCGCCCTTGATCCAGCCCGGCCAACCACGCCTCACGCACCACCGTCAGCGGCAATTCATCTTGCAGCCCCACCGACTCACAGGTTTCCAACCAGGTTTCACGCAAGTCTTCGAGTTGGGCCAGCAAATAGTCGTCATGCTCGTTGCTCGCCTGGAAAAATAGCTGCATCAGGTCATGCAGGCGCGCCCCCCATTGCTGCGGCGATGCCGGCTGGGTAAGTTCCTGATGAGCGACCTCCAGGGCATCCAGCAACGCAACCAGCGGACCGATCAATGCCGCGTCCAGGCCACCGATCTCGTCGTAGGGCTCGATGCCGTCATAGGCCTGCGAACTGCCGACAGCGTACCCCAGCAACATGCGACGCAAGCCGAAACGCCAGCTGTTCTGTTCAAGCTCCGCGGGCAAGCCCAACCCAGCACGGTGTTCGGCGCTCATTCCCCAGCGAATCCCCGCCCCTTCGATCCAGCGGTGCAATGTTGGCAGGTCGGCCTCATCGATGCCAAACCGTTCGCGCAACGCCGGGACATCCAGCAGATCGAGGATTTCGCTGACCGGAAAACGACTGTCCGGCAACTTGAGCAAATGCTCGACGGCAATCAGCAGTGGTTCACGCCCACGCTGCCCCTGGTCCGTCAGCGTGAATGGAATGAAACGAGGGTCGCCCCGGTCGAGCTGGCCGAACACCGCGCGAATGTGCGGCGCATAACTGTCGATGTCCGGGACCATGACGATGATATCCCGTGGGCGCAGAGACGGATCCGCACTGAAGTGGGCCAGCAACTGGTCATGGAGAATCTCGACTTCACGCTGGGCGCCGTGGGCCACATGAAAGCGGATCGAGCCGTCTCGCTGCGTATCGACGACAGGCCAGTGCTCCCGGGTTTCGTTCAGGGGGCGCAGCTCCAGGATGTCATCCTGCAACTGACTGAGCAGGGTCGTGGGGGTCCCATCCGTAAACAAGTCGATTCGCCCATCGCGAAATACCGCGCGGTAGCTGTTGGGGTCGTCGTAGCTGTCGAGCAGGTTGATATAGTCGCGCCCCTGCTTGCCCCAGGCAGCCAATAACGGATGGGCATGTTGATGCAGGGTTTGCGGATCGAGGACGGCGGGCATGCCGGTCTTGCGGGCCTGACGCTTGTATTGGTGACGCAGCAAGTCCTTGTCGGCGACGATGTCCGCCCAATGATGGCGACACGGGTTATGCACGCAGAGCAGAACCTGGCTGAACCGGGAAAGACCGGCAAGCGCCTCGAGGACTTGGGCAGGCAACGAAGAAATACCGAACACGATGACCCGCGCCGGCAAGCCTTTCGGAGCGACTTCCAGGTTGTTGATTCGCTCGATGTAGCGCTGGTGGACGCCGGCACGGCTTTGCGCCATGCCTTGTTCACCCACATCCAGCAACAAGGCACGCCACAGTTCCGCTTGCCAGCAATTCGCCGGTGCGAGCGGCTTGATTTCACCTCGGACATTTCGTGTCTGGTGTCGACCTTCAGCCCAATCCTCGAGCCAGTCGGCCCGGTATACCTGGTACTGGTCGAACAGATCGGCAAGACGTTCGGACAGTTGATAGCGCTTGCGCAGGTCGGTGTCGTGGGTAAGGAATCGTCGCAAAGGTTCGAAATGAGGCTGCTCGATCAATTGCGGCAGCAGGCGCATCAGGCGCCAGGTTAGCGGAGCCTTGTCCAATAGGGACTTGGCCGGAATCTCGTCACGCCCCAGGACTGTTCGATACAGCTGCCACATGAAACTGCCCGGCAATTGCACATCAATGGCCGCCGCAATACCGCAGCCGCCGGAGTCATCATCTTCCGGGTCTTCAGCCAGTGCGAGCTTGAGCCATTGGGCAATGCCGTTGCTTTGTACCAGGGCGATTTCATTTTCAAGGGGAGCCAGCGGATAGCGCCGCATCAAGCTGATCACCAGGCTGCGCAACTCATCAAGGCGATTCCCGTGAACCACCATGAAAGCTGGGCTAAGGGACGTTGCGTCCGGCATGAAAGGCATCCTTGAAAATGCAAAAGCTAGGGCAGAACCTTAGCACTGTCGGGGGGCTGTGACAGCCGGGAGCTGTCCGCGCTTGTGGTAAGAACTTCCCTGCGGGCAAAACAAAACCCCTACCTGCGTCAGCAGATAGGGGTTTCGGAATTTAATCTTGACGATGACCTACTCTCACATGGGGAAACCCCACACTACCATCGGCGATGCATCGTTTCACTTCTGAGTTCGGGATGGGATCAGGTGGTTCCAATGCTCTATGGTCGTCAAGAAATTCGGTAGCCAGCGCGTGCCTTGCGGTCACGTTCCAGCGAATGGGTATGCGATAGTTTGTGTGTTGCGGTTGAGCGTCTCGAACTTTCGGTTCGTTTCGTCTTCACACACCGCAATCTGGTCTCGTTCGCCCTGGGGCTTGGAGCATTCAAATTGCTTGGGTGTTATATGGTCAAGCCTCACG